>JAPOYX010000217.1 GCA_026706345.1 Gemmatimonadota bacterium
ACAACGATGGGGGCGCCCGCCCCAACCTGGACTGTACCAACCTGGACTGCACGTGTGGGTTTTCTTTTCGGCATACTTTCAACCACTTCTCAGGTCTAGTGTTTCACCGGCATTTGGACAATGGGGGCATGGGGATGCTGTTCGGCGTGTTCCTCCAGCCGCTGCTGAACCTCGGCTATCCATTGCCGGGCCTTTTCCTCGTCGATTTCCCCAGCGTCTCTCTTGCGGGCGACCTCATCCACAAACCGCTCGAAAAATGTTTTCATACGCTACCTTTTCCGCTCCTCGCCTATCACGAAATCGGCGGATGAGCTAGGCGGCCCGCTTCCACCCGTTTGTGTCAAATGATACCGTTTCCGCATGGGGGCCCAGATCGTCAAAGGCCAGGTCATCGCCCAGTCAGTGTATGCGGAACTTGGAGCGGAAATCTCAGAGTTGATCCAGAGCACCGGACGAAGACCTGTGTTGGTCAGCATTTATATCGGCTCGAACCCGGCCATCGAAGTCTATATTCGATCCATGAATCGGATTGCCCGGGGGTTGGGGATTGAGTATCGCTGGTACCATCTCCCGGACAATGCCCAAGAGGCTGAGGTGCTACGCCGGTTGGAGCAGTTGAACCAAGACCCCGAAGTCACCGGCGTGATCATTCAGCTCCCCCTGCCTGAGCATGTACGCCGCTCAGTCCTGGTCAACCATATTGCCCCACAAAAAGATGTGGACGGCACCCATCCGGAAAATGTCGGGGCCGCCGTCACCGGAGAAATACGCATTGGTTCCTGTACCGCCCTGGCCGTCATGCGCCTTGTGGACGCAACCGGGCTCGACATGGAGGGCAAAGAGGCGGTTATTGTCGGACACAGCGATCTGGTGGGCAAGCCGCTCAGCCTGATGCTGGTCGACCGCTTAGCCACGGTGACCATCTGCCATATCGCGACCGCTCAGCGGGGAATGTTCGCCGAGCATGTCCGCCGGGCAGAGGTCCTCGTTGTAGCAGTCGGTTCTCCTGGGTTGATCAAGGGCGACTGGGTCCGCCCTGGGGCAACCGTGATCGATGTTGGTATCAATCAGGTGGGCTCACGCCTCGTTGGCGATGTGGAATTTGACGCGGCCAAGGAACGCGCGGCCTTTATTACGCCGGTTCCGGGCGGTGTCGGGCCGGTAACAGTGTCTATGCTCATGAACAATACCGTCAACGCCTTCCGTACCCAGGTGGGCCATCTGTCCGAAGGCTGAGCACCCGGTCGATGAGACCAGCCCCAAGGTTTCAGCATGCCACC
Source organism: Gemmatimonadota bacterium (assembly GCA_026706345.1). NCBI lineage: Bacteria > Pseudomonadati > Gemmatimonadota > Gemmatimonadota bacterium. Next base: position 1,281 of record JAPOYX010000217.1, read on the forward strand.
GACCGCCGACGCAATCGGGATAGAGCGAACGCCGTCCTCAGAGATGACCGGCAGCAGCGCGCCGCGGTGCCTATCAGGACGAATTTACGGTCCCAACGGTTCTTCTTCGAGCGTCACCGTAATCTGGCGGGGCTGGTTCTTTCGCAGGACGGAAAAGGCCACCCGGTCTCCAGGGCTGTAACGCTGTATGGCTTCGGTAAAGTCCTGGGCGGTCCGAACCGGCGTGTTCTCAACCGCGACAATAAGGTCGCCGACAGGATGGCGCTCCCGCGTAATATGATCGTGAGCGGCGACGAGGGGCATGACAAACGGGCCGGCCGGAGACATGGCCAGCGCAATGATGGCGGCTTTCTTGACTAAATCGTTCCGGTTGTTCCGCGTGGGCGCATTCACGCCTTCGAAACCGGAGCGATGGGCCGGACTGCCCTCAATCACGCTTAGGACCCGGACGCCTTCCGGTCCTTCCTCGGCTGTGGCATACAGGACCCCGAGATAGGTGCGTTTGGACTCAGTTACAGACGGGTCGGGCCATTCAGAGAATTGACCGTCCGTTGCGGCAGAGGACCAGTCTTCGTGCGGATGCAATGCTCTGAAATCAGACGCTGAGGGTTCGACCGGGCCGGCCGGTTGGCTCAGGCCGCTCTGGACAGGAATTTCCAGCACTTGTGGGGCGCCAATCTCATGGGAATGCTGGTCCGCGTCAACCGGAGCGTTCTGCGCTTGGGCGAGACGTGGAGAGATCCAGAGACCGGCGGTCAGGACACCGGCCATAACGAATGGCAACCAGAGCACACGCGCCTGCACTATCGGGCCTCCTTTTGCCGTCCTCGCTCCTGGCCGCTCATTATTCATCTCTCACGCTCAAAGTGCAAGCCAGCGCGTATTACTGGGCCGATTTGAGCTTGGCTAGCTCAGCCTCCAACTCGCTTACCGGCAGAACCTCTCCGGGGTTCTGCATGACGCGGACAAAACGCACGATCCCGTCCGTATCAATCAGCACATAGGCTCTCTGGCTGAGCCGCTTTTCCCGGTCCAGCCAGCCCACATAGTTTTCAACGACCTCGGGGGCGTCAAACGCGCTCAACAACGGATAACTGAGGGCCAGTTGCTCGCGAAATATGCGCTGGGAAGCCGTGTGGTTCGTACTGATTCCCAGGACCACCGCGTCGAGTTGCTTTTCCTGCCGAGCGTCCTGCCCGGTTGCTAACTGGAGGGTTCAGCCTGGGGTAAAGTCCAAAATATAAAACAGCAGCAGGACATTCTGTTTGCCCGTAAACTCCGAGAGACAGACCGTCTCACCGTCCTGTGCGGGCAAACAGAAGGCGGGCGCGGGACTCCCGACCTCAACCGCGGCATCGACGGGACGAGCCCACAGCAGCAGACCAACGATGAGGACTACGCACCAATTCCAGTTCGATTTGCTCATACCCATTCTCATCCGCTATACGCCTAGCGTACGGCATACACGTCGTAGCGCACTTCACCCCGTTCCAGATACGCTTCTCCGATCCCAACACACAGGCAACGATTCATCCATATATAGTCGGGGTGAGCGGTCTGGCACCAGGGATTCGTCCGAATCGGCGCCCCGCTCGGCGGAATCTCGCCGTCCAAAAATTTCTGATAGCCGTCCGCGCCCATATCCAACACCCCATTATAGGTCACATAGATCAGCGCGCCGTCGTTCGCCTCAACGGTCGTCCGCACGTCCAGATACGCCACCCCATCGGGCCGGACAGTCAGCCAATCCGCGCCAACCGGACGCAGCTTCCCTTGCAGTTTGGGACCTTCGACTTTCCCCCCCGTGACGTATACATTGACCCGGACGCCGCCGGGCACCGGCCCGATTGTTTCGGGCGGCATCTCCAGGGTGGCGGTATAGGAAAAGAGGTGCTCCATAGTATACTCGAACATGTCATCTCCCTTTTGTGGCGGTGGCTCCCGGACAAGAGAAGACCTACCCCGTCCCCCTCAGGGCGTCAAGACGAAGGGGAAGGAGTCAACCTATGGCAAAAGCCCAGTACTGTCTGATG
>JAPOYX010000218.1 GCA_026706345.1 Gemmatimonadota bacterium
GTTTGCTGAAACGGGAGGGCATGGGTTTGGGTAAATTCTCGTGATAGCCGTTTCAAGTTGAAGCGCCGCGGTTGCCGGCCCTTCACCCATGCCCACCACTGTATAAGGGAGGATACAGATGACTGGGACCGATTCGTTTTCTGGTTCAATCTCCGGTCGCGGAGGCGTCGGCACCGCGTCCAGGCCGGCGCTGCTGGCGCTGGGATGTTGTGCGGCTTCAAGCTTGATCCTGTTCGCAAACTCACCGGCGTACGGTGCCGAAGAGGCCGCCGCCCTGGAAGAGATCGTCGTCACCGCCCAGAAACGCGAACAGAATCTGGCGGACGTCCCCGTCGCCATCACCGCGTTCACCTCACAATCCCTTCTGGAATCGGGGCTCGACGATGCCCGGGATCTGGCAGCGATCACGCCCGGATTTTTCGGTGTGGCCACCAATAGTTTCCTCGAGACCTTTTCCATCCGCGGCGTTTCCACCACCGATCTCGGGTTCGGTGGCGACCCGTCCGTCGCGATCTACAAGGACCACGTCTACCAGGGCCGCACCGGCGCATCGCTCGGACACTTCTACGACATGGAACGGGTGGAAGTGCTGAAGGGCCCCCAGGGGTTGCTGTTCGGCAGGAACTCCGGTGCGGGCACCATTCACCTCATCACGGCCAAGCCGGACCCGGAAAGCACCGGCGGCTACGCCCATGCCGGCGCGGGGGAACGGGGTGTGATCGAGTTCGACGGCGCGGTCAACCTGCCGCTTTCGGACAATGCCGCCCTGCGCATCGCGGCTTTTCATTCGGAGGAAGACGGCTGGATCGACAACCTGCAGGGCGGCAGCGAGCGGGGCGGCCACGACAATACCGGCGGCCGCGCCTCCATCGGTTTCGTCGGCGAGCGCGCATCGGTCACCGCCACGGTGGAATACGAGGAAAGGCAGACCTCCGGTACGCTCTATGCCCTGATCGACCCTGTTACGCGCGAGCCGTTCACCGGGGACATCTGGGCCATCGATTCCGAAGTGCTTGACGCCGATACGGACGAAAGCGACCTCTTGAGCCTGACGCTGCTGATCGAATACGACCTGGGGTTCGCCACCTTCAGTTCCATCACCGGCTTCAAGGACCACGAGTTCTATTACTTCGAGGATGTCGACGGCGTCCCGGACCGGTACATCAACTACATCCAGGACCAGTCCGGAGACTACCTCAGCCAGGAACTGCGCCTGGTGTCCGATGACAGCGGCGATTTCTCCTGGTTTCTCGGCGCCAGTGCCTACTGGGAAGACATCCACGCGGATTTCTCGAGCGCGAGCGACGAGGAAACCACCTGTTTCTACACCTTCGGCGACAGTTGCGCGGCCATCTACCCGTATTTCTACGGTTTCGAGTGGCCGGGCGGCACGGCCGACGGGTTGGTGCGGGAGTCCGGTGTCGGCCGGGGCGAGTACAACGGCTGGGCTTTGTACGGTGAAGCGACCTACCGCCTGAACGAACGGTTCGATGTGTCGCTGGGGCTTCGCTACAGCTACGACAAGAAGAAGTATGCCATGCAGGCGCCGTACGGCGACTCCTACCTTTCGCCAGTGGTGCTGCTGGGGTTCAACCTGCCGCAGGAACTCGAGGGTTCGGAGAACTGGGACGACCTGTCGCCGCGGGCCGTGCTGCGCTACAAGCCGAATGAAGACCTGACCCTGTACGCATCGTTCACGAAGGGGTTCAAGTCCGGGGGCTACGACAGTTTTGCCGTCACGGGTCTCGACCCCTACACCTTCGAGGTGATCCCCGGCGTCACCATGCTCAACCCGTTCGACCCGGAGAAGATCTACTCCTATGAAGCCGGCCTCAAGGCCCTGCTGTTCGACGGAACGACCCAGGTCGACATCGCGGTTTTCTACTACGACTATGAAGACCTGCAGCTCGGCACCTTCAAGGGAACCCTGTTCGAAGTGGACAACGTCGGGACGGTGGAAGGCTACGGCGTCGAGGCCCAGTTGCATTCCCGGCCGAACCGGCATGTGGAGTTCCAGCTCGGCGTTGCGCTGAGCGACACCGAGGCCGACGACGTCGCTCTGGACACCTGCCCGGGGCTCGACTTCGTAAGCCTCTGCAACGGCAATCGCCTGCCGAGCCACCCGAAGGAAACCATCAATGCCGGCCTCACGCTTTACTACCCGATGGACCCGGGTGAGTGGTTTCTGGGCGCGCAATACATCTACGTGGGCTCCTGGTTCAGCGACCTGAACAACGAAGAGGTCCTGCGGGAGCCGAGCTTCAACAAGCTGGATGTGCGGGCCGGGTTTTCGCATCGGAACTGGATGGTGTGGGCCTATCTCGAGAACGCCACCGACGAGCAGTGGTACGGGGCGACCTCCGACTTCTTTGGGGACGGAACCTATCCGATCTCGTTCCTGCAGAACCGGCCGCGCACCGTTGGCGTGCGCCTGCTGTACGAGTTCTGACTGGAACGTCCCATTCGCAGAATGAGGTTTCCAAAGTCAACCGCCCTTTTGCTCGGGTGTCTCCTGGCCCTGCCGGCGGGCGCCGCGGAGGAGGGCGAAGCGTTTTTCGCCAGCGAGGTGATGCCCAGGTTGGCCGAAAACGGTTGCGTGATGTGCCACAGCCCGGGGCGCGGGTATGTTCGGCCGGCCATCGAGTACCGGGAACTGCTCACCTATCTCGCCATGGGGCAGTCGGCGGACAACAACGTGCTGGTGTTCCGGCTGGCCAACCTGCGCAGCATGATGCCCGGCCGGCCGACCCACTTCGGCGGGCAGCGCTGCGCGACCCTTGAAGCCGAGCCCTGCGGTACGCTGATGAAGTGGTGGGAAGTCGAATTCGGAGATGAGGCATGAACCGATTGATTGCGCTGGGGCTGCTGCTAGGCGCCTGGTCACCGGCGGTATTGCCGGATGAGGGGGGTGGCATCGGGATCGGCGATGTTTCGACGGACGCGCCGGCCGATTTGGAAGTTCTTGCCGTGGAAGACGATGCCTGGTCCACGTTGGTCTCGGAAGACAGGCCGACGATGGCCTGGCAGGGGATCTTTGCTTCCGAAGACAACAAGGTGACGGTCGACTATTCCCAGTACGAAACCCATACGGCGAAGTTGTCCAATTGGGGCGGGGACGAATTCATGGTTTTCATCGAAGGGCGGGTCGAGATCACCGACAGCGATGGCAACAGCAGGGTCTACGGGCCCGGCGACATGGTCGTCATGCCGAAGGGGTTCACCGGAACTTGGCGTCAGCTCAGCCCGGTCCGCAAGATCTCCGTTACCTACGGCTGGCCGGAACACTAGCCGCACCTATGTTTTCACTACTCTTGCCAACCTCGCTACGTTCACTCGTCAACAGGTGCGGCTGGCGGGCATGAAACGCAGGGATGTCCTCAAGGCAACGGGCGGGCTGACCGGCGCGGCCCTCCTGTCCGGCGCCCGGGTGTGGGCAAATTCCAGGCCCACGGCCCTGGTGGTGGGCTCGGGCATAGCGGGCC
>JAPOYX010000219.1 GCA_026706345.1 Gemmatimonadota bacterium
GCGATACTGGGAAAATACCTGGATATCAAAGCCGCAGCTTGATACGGAATCGATTCTGTGTAAGATGATTTGACACTAATTCGGTCAATGTCGGGAGAGTGAGACGTGCCCATACCCATCGTGTTTCGAGATCGAGTTCTGGTGGCCGCCCTGTTGTCAGGGGCCTTGCTAATGCCGTTTTCAGCGGGCGTTCGCGCCGCGGACGACGAACCCACCGCGCGCACCCTCGAGGAAATCGTCGTGACCGCACGGCGCCGCGAGGAGAGCCTGCAGGACGTGCCGACGTCGGTTGCCGTGATTTCCAGCGAGGAAATCCTCGCCCGCGGCGAAGCCAACTTCGACGTCATCGGCCGGATCGTACCCAACGTGCACTTCGAGAGCGCCGGCGGAACCAGCGGCGTGGAGTCGCCGGTGGTGTTCGTGCGCGGCATGGGCCAGGCGGACTTCATCATCGTCGAGGATCCGGCCGTCGGGCTTTATCTCGACGGCGTGTTCATGGGGCGCATGGTAGGTCATGCCTCCGACCTGGTGGACGTGGAGCGTATCGAAGTGCTTCGCGGTCCGCAGGGAACCCTGTTCGGGCGCAATACCATCGGTGGCGCCATCAACATCGTCTCCAGGAAGCCGGACGATGAGTTCGGGGCGTCGATCAAGCTGGGAGCCGGGGAGGACGGCCTCATAGAAGCCCGGGGCACGGTCAACGTACCGCTCAACGGCGATTGGGGCGCACGCCTGAGTGCGTTCACCCGGGAAATGGATGGCTACGTCGATGCGCTTCAGTACCAGGGTTATGAGCTCGGCAGCGAGGACATCTGGGGAACAAGGCTGATGATCAGCGGCACAATGGGCGAGCAGTTCTCCGCCGACTTCAGCTTCGACTACTCCAAGGACACCAGCACGCCCGGCGCCATCGTCCCCCTGAACGGCATCGGGGTGTGGGACGGGCAGCAACGGGCGGGCCCGGGCCAGCCGGGGGCGTTCGGCAACTTCTGGAACGTCTTCTACAGCGGCAACCCGGGAAGCTGCCTCACGCCGGCCGGGCAGGCTGGCGATCCGGCGTGCTACGGGCCGGTATGGAACGCCGGGCGGTACGAGACGAACAGCGTCTTCACCGATCTTCAGGGCAACCAGATCGCGGCCGACCAGGACATCGAGGTGTGGGGCGCGAACCTGACGCTGGGGGTGGATTTCGAGGCGGTGTCGCTGAAATCCATCACGTCCTACCGCGAGTTCGACATCTTCCTGTTCAACGACCTCGACTTCTCGCCCCACATCGTATTCGCGAATACCCATCCCGAATACAGCCAGGAACAGTTCTCCCAGGAACTGCAGCTCACGGGCGCCGGCATCGACAACCGGTTGAACTACGTGGTCGGCGCCTACTACTTCAAGGAGGACGGGGTGGAAGACATCTTCAACCAGATCGCCCACGTTCCGGCCATCAGCGGCGGCCCTCCCACCAACTTTTTCCAGAACCTGGCGCGCCACATCGACAACGAGAGCTGGGCGCTGTACGGCCAGTTCACCTTCGACATCACCGACTCGCTGCACCTGACCGTGGGCACCCGGTATACCGAGTCGGAGAAAGACTTCGTGATGATCACCGAACGGGTCACGGGCACCACGGTGCAACCGGGCCTCTTGAAAACGAAAGAGCACACGCCCATGGCGAGCCTGTCCTACGACGTGGGCGAGCGGTCCATGGTGTATTTCACCTATTCGGAAGGCTACCGGGACGGCGGGTTTCCGGCGCGGTTCACGGGCGTGGTGCCCATTCCGCTGCCGAACTACTACCCCGAGTTCGTGGACAACTACGAGGTGGGCTACAAGACCACGCTGCTCGACGGGCGCTTGCGCGCCAACCTGGCGGCGTTTCTGATGGAATACTCCGACATGCAGATTTCCGCCACCTCCCTGCTCCCGAACGTCGGTGACAACACCACCAAGTTCAACCTGGGCGATGCGACTTACAAGGGCTTCGAGATCGAGCTGACGGCCCTGGTCACCGACAACTTCACCC
>JAPOYX010000220.1 GCA_026706345.1 Gemmatimonadota bacterium
AGAATGGAAAGCAGGTATGCGCGGTACTCTGGTCCGAACGCGAAGTAAACATGGATAATGAAAAGGAAAAGGAGCAACATCGCCGAAGCCCCGTGGAGGACGTACACGATGCCCCATGCCTGGTCGGAAAGAATCGATGGATCGCGACGCCAGAATGTCGTGTCGATCTTTGCCAGCATGAGCAGTCCGGTCGCAACCGCCACCAGGACCGTTACCGATGCCGCGGCGTGATATCCCTTTTGAAGTGCGTCGAACTTCGCTTCGGACAGCCCGGACTGGTCTCTCCCGCGAAGATCCCGCCCGATCTCGCGGACATCATCGGTACCGGGCATCATGTTGCCCAGTCCGTGAACGAAAAAAACCCTGTAGAGGTGAAACAGCACCGCGAGCGTCAGGACGACCCCTGCCATCCAGTGCATGGGAACCCATTCGAATCGGATCCCGATAATCGGAAGGAATGCGGTGACACCGAGCACGATCACCGAAAATGCCATGACCCAATGAAACAAACGGTCCGGAAGCCGGTGCCTGACACCTGCGTGCCGGGCACTTCCGCCAGATCTTTCATCCGCCATACGGTGTGCTATTTCACAAACCTGCCTGCCGGGCCTGGTGACTAGCCCGGCTGGCGTAGAGCCCGGAAAAGAAGATGCAGGAGAATGGCCGCGGCCGCCGCGGCGACCGGTACCCAAAGGAACTCCCAGTTCATTCCCACAAGCATCTTCTGTCCGAAGACATCCTGCGAGTAGCGCAGCACCTCCATGCGTCAGCCAAGTGAGCGAACCGCACGCGCCGCGAGGTTCTGCATCATCGGGATCTTGAAATGGTTGAAGTTCAGCGGTTGCGCGCCGCTTGCGGCCACGCGTTTCACCAGTGCTTCGAGGTCGCCTCCGGGCGACTCACCTCGGATCAGGTCCTCGACCTCACCGAGGCGCCTTGGCGTACACTGCACTGCGCCACAGACCATCGAGGCATCGGCGATCGTTCCGCCGTCCATTCGTGCCGCCATCGCAATGTTCACCAGCGCAAAGTCCCAGACGTTTCGGTCGGACACCTTTTCGAAGTACTGTTTCGAACCAGCCCATTTCCCGGGAACGCGGATTCCCAGCAAGATCTCACCTTTTTCGAGCGAGGTCATGCGGGTGATGTCGATTTCCGGTCCGATGAAGAACTCATCGGCAGAGACCTCCCGCTGTTCCTTCCGACCCTGGATCACGAAGGTTGCCTCGAGGGCAGCCAATGCCGGGGCCGTGTCGGACGGTGTAACCGCAACGCAGCGGCTGGCTTCAAACAAGGCATGTTCGCGGTTCATCGCCGTGGGCGTGTTCGCGTAACAGGTGTTGCCGCCAGCGCGGTAGCACGGAAATCCATCACGATAATACCCGCAACGGGTATCCTGCATGACATTGCCGCCGATTGTTCCGACGTTCCGGATTTGCGGTGAAGCCACATGCGCCGCAGCGTCGGCAAGGGACGGGAAGCGGCTCCTGACCGCCGCGTTTCCCACGACGTCGGTCAGCGTGGTCATGGCTCCGATCCACAATCCACCTCCGTCCTCTTCCCGGATTCCGTGCAACTCCTCGATGCCGGCGATGTCCACGAGTGCCGAAGGCTGCAGGACCCGATCCTTGAACCAACCAAGGCTGTCCTTGCCGCCCGCGATGATCCAGGTGTCGTCCTGCTCCTCCAATATGCCCTGCGCGTCCGCCACGCTGGCAGGCTGGTAGAGCTCGAAGTTGTGCATTACGTCAGTCATGTTCGTTTCCTCCCGGGCCCGTCACACCGTGTTGGTGGCGAGCGGTTTGTGGGATTGTGGACGTCCTTCAGCCGCGTTCAGGACCATGTCGGTGGTAACCGGGGTCCGGTTGAAAAGGTGTCCGCCCAGTGCGTCCGAAATGGCGTTGATCAGGGCCGCCGAGGCCGCGCCTTGCAAGGGTTCGCCGATTCCTTTCATTCCCATGGGATTCTGGGGATCCGGTTGGTCAACGGCCGCCCAGTCCATCTTGACCGGGACATCCAGAATCGTCGGGGGTTTCGAAAGATAGAACGACCTCGCATTCGGCCGGGCATAGGCGGGATCGTAGATGTGGCGCTCCGTTGTCGCCAAACCGAACCCCATCACCGCACCACCGCTAACCTGCGCCGCAAGACCGGTCGGATGGATCACCGTGCCACAGTCGGCAACGCCGATGTAGTCCAGGATCTCGACCTTCCCGGTTTCCACGTCGACGTCCACCTCGATGAACCCCACCGCGAGTGCGGGAACCGTGCCTTCTTTCGGGAGGTTGTCCTTGGCGACACCGATCAGCCCGGATCCGGCGATTGCCATCGCGGATGTCCGGGTCATGTCGTGGATGTCCTCGGGCAACACGTGACCGGCGTACTTGCCGCCCATGTCGATGGCACTCTGAGCCGCTTCAGCGAAGCTGAGCCCCACGGACGCATCGGATATCTTGACCACATGCTCGTTTTCGAGCTTGTAGTCGTCAGGCGATCCACCAAGATCGGCAGCCGCGATTTCCTTCAGTTTCGTGGCCGCGTCCATGGCTGCGACGTAGTTCGAGCGCGTCATGGTGAAATTGGTGTTGGATCCGAACTGACCCAGGTTCCAGGGAATGTGCTTCCGGGTCCCGCCCCTTTCGATCACCACGCGATCCCAGTCGTACCCGAGCGCTTCGGCCACCACCCGGCTTGTCGACGCATAGGAATAGGTTCCAAGGTTGCCGACACCGGAATGGACATGAAGGATGCCGTCTGGCGTAATCCTCATCAGCCCGTCGAAACCGTTCGAGCCCGCCGAATGGTAAGCCTGGCCGATACCGTAGCCCCGTACTCTCGAACCCGAACGCATCCCCGAGTTCGCGGAACGCTCGGCCCACTTGAAGGCCTCGGCACCCTTGTCGAGGGCTTCTTTCAGGTAGGCGGACGTCACCGGACCCTGTTTCGGTCCGATGGTCGCGTCCGCACCCCCGTCACCCGGTGCGTTGATGTGCCGGATTGCCAGCCGGTCGATGCCGAGCATCCCCGCCGCCTTGTCGAACAGGGGCTCCACCATGTTGGCTGCCTGGTTCTCGCCGGGGCCGCGCTGTGCGCCTTTCGGAGTGGTATTCGTCAGCACCGGAACCGCCCGGAACCGCATGGCGCCCGGTTGGTAGACGATCGACGACGCGTTGCCGACGTTGTTGTAATC
>JAPOYX010000221.1:0-1563 GCA_026706345.1 Gemmatimonadota bacterium
GGCAAGCCGATTCCGGCCGTAATTCGGTTACACAGGACGAGGCCGCCGCAAGCGTCCACAGCCGGGAGGCGGGCACAATGCATACAGACGGTACGGTACTGGACCAGGATTCCGCACTGTATCCCTTCCCCGAGGGTTGGTACTTCGTTGCAACCCGCGAGTCCATCCTCAGGGACAAACTGTTTGCGAAGACCTGGCTGGGTCAAAACATCGTCGCCTGGTGCGACGATGAAGGGCGCATCTGCGTGGCCGAGGCGGTCTGTCCCCATATGGGCGCCGACCTGAGTCCCGAGGGCGGAGGGGCAGTGCGCAACGGCTGCCTCGTCTGTCCGTTCCACGGCTTCCAGTTCGATGCGGTCGGCCAGTGCGTTGCCACGCCCCATGCCCCGCCGCCGAGAACGGCCAGGCTGAAGGTGTTCGAAACACAGGAAGTGCTCGGCCTCGTCTTTGCCTGGTGGGGTATCGAAGGCCGATCGCCGCAGTGGAGACTGCCCGAGGAGCCATCAACCGGAGCGGATTGGAGTTCTTTCGAGTTCAAGACCTTCCGTTTCCGGGGCCATCCACAGGAGACCGCCGAGAATTCGGTGGACCTTGCCCACCTGCGACTCGTGCACGGCTACGATCACGTTGAGCCAGTGGGAAGCGTATCGGTCCACGGCGCCTACCTGAAGAGTTGCTTCGACTTCAAGCGCCAGCGACGGATCGCGGGAATATTCAACGTTCTGTTCAATGTCTCGGCGACCACTCACGTGCACGGACTCGGCTACTCGTACGTGGAGATCCGCGAGCATTCCATCGGCATGGACGCGCGCCTGTGGGTTCTCTCCACGCCGGTGGACGGAACCCACAACGAACTGGTGCTGGTCTCTCAGGTCCGGGATATCCGCAACCCCGGGCGCTTTGCGGTGGGCCTCGGGTTCCTGCCGTTGCGGCTGCGCACGCTGCTGATGAACAGGATCATGAGCCGCGCGCAGAAGCGGGATGTCGATCAGGACGTGATCATCTGGGAACGCAAGCGATACCTGCCGCGGCCGCGGCTCAGCCGCGCTGACGGGGATATCGCGGTGTACCGCCGCTATTGCAGGCAGTACTATGGCGGTGCTCGCGACCAGGTGGGCCGGGACCTGCGGCATCTGCGGTCTGTCTAGCCATGATGGACTGACCTGCCCCAGCCTCAAGAACCGTCAATTTCTCATGGTGTGTTCAGAACGGTTTGAGTTCGCCCTCGAAGCCGTAGATTCTGCCGCTGTATTCCGGCGTCGCCTTGTCGATGACCTCGATGAAGCCGGCTACAACCTCATTCACCGGCGTGCCGCGATTGCCTATTTCGTCCTCGGCCATCCCCTCGAATCGCTCGGTGATCGTGAAGCCCGGCGCCAGGTTGAACGTGATGGCGTCGGGATCCATGGTCCTCAAGTGGGCGGCGAGGTTGACCATGTTCCTGTTCAGCGCCGCCTTGGTGCTCTTGTAAAAGAACCCGGTACCGGCAAAGGCTTCCATGCCGACCGTCACCGAGCCCGCCCCCGAGGTCATGTTGAGAATCATCTTGCGGTCGCTGGCAAG
>JAPOYX010000221.1:1573-2192 GCA_026706345.1 Gemmatimonadota bacterium
TTCTCGACAAGCGCCTCCGAGACGAGCAGGGGCGCCAAAACGTTGGTCGTGAAATACGGCATGAAGTGCTCCGGCACCAGCGTCCCGAAATTCTCGTTGGTCTGGGTTGCGAGCGTTCCCGTGGCATTGATCCCCATCACCGCCGCGTTGTTCAGCAATACATCGATCGGCATACCGTCGAGCTTGTCAACCAGGGCTTCACGGTGAGCGGCATTGTTGACGTCCAGCGTTTCCACCTGGACGTTTTCGTAAGTCGATGACAACGCCGCAAGCGTGTCCGGTACCTGATCACGGCGATGCGTGGCAATGACGTGCCAGCCCTTGTCCGCATACTGCTTCGCAAACTCCAGTCCAATGCCGCGATTGGAGCCGGTGATCAGGATGGTCTCGGCGCTTGCTACAGACGAAACAAGCATCGCAGCGAATACAACGAAACACCTGGTTTTCATGGGCTTGGTCTTCATGGGCGCTCGCCTCTGTCGATCAGTCGGTCGTGGCGTCGGCTTCCTGCCTCGCCGCACGCCAGTGATAGAAGGTGATCAGCAACATCACCGGCGTCATTGCGTAGGCCATGCCCGCCAGGGCGATGGGGTCATTGTTGACGATGTGCGTCAATGAC
>JAPOYX010000222.1 GCA_026706345.1 Gemmatimonadota bacterium
GGACCTGCAGCGCCAGCGTGTTCATCCCGCGCCGCATGTCCGTCACGCCGGTCGCAAGCCACACCCGCGCGCCGCTCGGAACCGGGATCATCGCCGCTCCAGAACCTTGAGAACCCGTGACAGCGCCGCCGCATCAACTTCCCGGTCGACCGTCACGCGCGAGCCGTCCGCCAGCGCAATCTCGATCCGCCCGGAGGAAGACGGCTCGATATCCCCCGGCGCCGGCGACAGCGTCGCCGGCTCCGCCCCCTCCGTCGACGAGACGACCACCGGGACGAAGCCGCCCGCCATGCGCGCCAGATCCCGATACTGGCGGCGCCAGGTGAAGACCAGGTTCGCGTTCACGTCATGCCGGCGTGCCACGACCGACACCGAGACCCCGGGCTGGTAGCTCTCCGCAACGATCCGGCGCTTGCGCGCCTCGCTCCAGCGACGGCGACGACGACGAACGCGACCCTCGCTACTCGACTGCTCCCCTGCGTCCGACATCCGCATATGTGTCCACTTATCCTTAGTGGACACTTACCGCGCGCCCACCTCCGAGCGCGCAATCTCCCCGATCCAGGACAAAGCCGACAGGCGGTCTACGACGGAGGCTTACGGAGCACCGGATGGCCGGTCGACTATGTGCTACCGCGGCGACTCCCCCGAACCGCCACTCGAACAACGAAGCCGGCGCGCTTTCCGATAATACGCGGTCCGCAACAGACGTGGCGGCCGGCGATCAGGGAGCGGAAGGCCGGGCTCGCCAAGCCGGGGAAAGCCGGAGTCAAAGCACCGAAGGCGCCCTCGGCCGAAGAAGCACTCCAGGCCGTACTAGAGGCGCTGCGCAACTTGCTCTCCGATCGGTGAGGTTTGCAATCCGTCGGAAAGCCGCTGTAGCCGTCGCGCGCGACGCTCTAGGCGGCATCTACGCGCTGCCCGCGCTCCTCCCGTCACCGCGCCGGGACCGCCGCGAAGGGCAGGAGTGCCGGGCCGTGCAATCGCCGTACAGACCCTATGGAATGCCCCGATTCTCCGATGACTTCCCATGAAAATTCATTGACAGGCCGTCATGGCCATCAACACGATGACCGCGACCGGCAACGGAGACGTCGCGTGAAACAACTTGCGCAAATGATTGTCCTGGGGTTGCTGTCCGTCGCGATGGGAGCGTGCTCGTCCGCGCAGCTGACCCCGGAACGGCAGGCGACGCTGGACGCGGTTAAGGACTACACACGGATTGTCCAGAACGCCAACCTCCTCTACGCAACCGACCATCTGGGCTATCCCCCGGGAGAGACGACCCCCAAGCGCGTTCCCGTGAATTGCAACCAGACGGATAAATGTTCTTTCGGTTTCCTGGTTTTTGTCGACGCGAATGAAAGCTTCGGCGCCAATATCGAGCATGTTGAGGTCCCACAGGAATTGAACGGCGTGCGTGCGGTGGTGGAAAGCGGCAGCGGCACCTATTCGGACTTTTACGACTTTGGCGGATGGATGGAACACAGCTTCTTCCACTCGTCGGCTAGGTTATTCACCAACGAAGAAGACCCGGACATCGGCTCTATCCGGGTCGCTGCGTACGCCAACGGGTTTTCCACCGGCGAGAATCCGAGCGTGGTCGAGGGCACTGCCACATGGCAGGGGTTCGTTTCGGCCCGGGATTCCTCCGTCACGGCGAGCATCGAAAACTATGTCACCGGAGACGCCAGGATCAGCGTGGCGCTGGACGGCGAGGCCCCGCTTGCGGATGTGCTTCTGAGCAACCTGAGGAACGTGTCCACCGGCACCGAATATCTGGACATCAATTATGGCCGGATGGAGCTTCGCAACGGAAGATTCGAGCGCGTATCTGGAGAGAACGATTACCTGCGGGGCGCCTTCTACGGTCCGAACCAGGAGGAAGTCGCCGGCACTTTCGAACACCGGCAGGGGCTCATTGGCGCCTATGGGGGCAAGCGGAAAAAACCATGACCTTGAGGCCCGTCAATGGTTGCTGGACTGGCGTCGATCGTTCATATGGAGGCGCGGGTTGCCGCGGGGCGTCGGGCGCGGTAGGGCGGGCGCTCGATGGACACGACAGTCCCATGAAGCAGAAGCCCAATGCGAAGGCGCAAAAGCCCCGTGTACGGCTCAAGCCGTCGCCCTACCGGCCGAGCAAGGCGGAGCTGGAAGAGGATGTGCGGGTAGAGGCCACGCCCGAGGCGCTTCTGGCGGCCGTCGCGCGCGGTGTTGAGATCGAAGTCGACAAGGAAGCCTGACACGGCGGAAAACCGCCAATTGTTACTCTGGTCTATAGGTCCCATTCCCTAAATCAGAAAGCGGCTGCCCGGCCGCGGGGAGCTGACATGAAACCCCTTCCTATTTTGCTCGTTCTTGCGCTGGCGCTGACCGCCTGTGCAAACAACCCGCCGAGACAGGAAGCGTTCAAGCTCGAACAGAACACCAAGTTCGACGGCGAGACGCTGCGGTTTTTCGTGAGACTGGACAGCGGAGCCGTAGCCACCGTCAATACAAACGACGATGTCATCGAGATTCTGCCCGGGGCCACGCCCATGCCCGGCCACCGGGCGCAGGCCTATACGTTTCTCAAGGTCAAGAAGGAAGGCACGTCGCTGTCTCACGCCCTGTTGAGCTGGGATCCGGACAACCCGGCGGATTACCTCGTGTTCGGCTGGTGGGCGGAGTTCGTCGGCCAGCATCCGCCGGGTCTGTCGTTAGCGGATGCAGAGCGCTGGGCGCTTGTCGATGGCCCGGAACTCGACCATGGAATCGTGCCGGAGGTGCCGGTCGAGGGGACGGCCACCTATCTCGGTCAGGCCGGGGGGCTCTACAGATTTGTGCCGGGGGGCGAACCGGGAGAGGATTTCGAAAACGTTGTGCTCGAAGAATACCAGGGGACGATCACCCTGACCGCGGATTTTTTCGACGGCACCGTGAAAGGATGTATCGGCTGCACCGGCGACATCGTTACGCGACGCGCGCATTTCGGCGTTATTCTCGGCGAGGAAGTGGATGCCCCGGAAGGCACAGCCAAGGACTTCGAACTCCACCTGACCAGTGCGATCATCCGGGAAGACGGGCATTTCGTGCGCTACAAGGTGAATTTGAGACACCCGGAGCGGACCATAACCAAATCCGACGGGTATTGGGCCGGAGCCTTTTCCAGCCGCCAGGACACGGACGGGAACCCCCGGCTGGCGGCGGGCTTCAGCTACGTCGACTTTGAGCAGAGCGACGGCACCGAGGGCGAATTCTACGGATCGTTCCTGGGCTTGAGCAAACGCTTCAGAGAAAACGGGGTATCCAGTCCGCTTCCGGAAGGCAATGGCCGGCCGGCCAAGAAATGACGCGTTTCGCGCAGGCGGCCCGATATCCCGATATAGAGCCGCCGGCAGTTGTTTTGGCGATGAGGCAAGGCTGCGGCTGCGGGTAGGCCATGGCTTTCGTCTCCGGGACGGGTGAAGGTTGTAAGGACCGGTTTCGCGTTCGAGCGGGTTCACGGGGGCGGGGCGGAGACCGCTTCGGCGCCATTTTCGGCCGCATTTGCCTCGATCGCTGCTTTCACCATGCCCGCGTCGACAAACGAACGGACTGACCCGAACACCGCCGATTCGAGCGAACTGACCCTTCCGACAAGGCTGTCATAGGACACGGGCGGCCGTCTGGAGTTTCTGCCTTCCCCGACGCCTGGGGGCGAAGCCGCGACACCATCGCCGACGACCAGAAAGGTAACGCCGCATCCGAGTTCCGCAGCGAGGTGGTAGACCGCTTCCAGGTTGATTCGCCGTGAGCCTTTCTCCCAACCGGAATAGGTCGATGCGTTCACGCCGATCCGTCGGGCCAATGCCTCTTGGCTAAGCCCTGCCTGTATTCTCAGGAAATGGAGACGTCCGCAAAACGCGGCGTACTGTTCCTCGGCAAAACTCCTGGTCTCGGCTTGCGCTGTCATCGTTGGCCCTCTGTTGCCGGCTTTCCGGCCACCGCCTTTCAAACCGACCCTAATCTTGCTGTTGCATTTATGCAACGCGAACGATATTTGTTCCCGCGGGTGAGGTGCGGAGGCTTCCGTAGTCCGCCCGGGCGCAGGTATGTAGACCCCGCCGGTCGCAATACCTGCGGCTGGCATCAGACCTCCTGGGAGATGATGGAGGTTGGTGTTGAACCCCAGCGTTGTTGCGGCCCCCGAATGTTCCGGCCGGCCGGATAACGCAAGTCGTCAAATCCGCAGGCAAATACGCCCTCTGTGCCGGCACTGCCCTGGCGCTTTCGATCTCGGCTGCGCAGGCCGCTTCGATGGCCAAGGCCGGCATGGACAAGCGTGTCGCCGATCTGGAGCGTGAGGTCA
>JAPOYX010000223.1:0-33757 GCA_026706345.1 Gemmatimonadota bacterium
CGGAGGAGCGGTTTCGGTACAGCCCAGGGCGAAAAGGGCGATGTATATACCCGGTATACATGTGGTAAGACGTCGTTTCATGAGACGGATCCTCCATGGTTAACGGTGACTGATCATCTTCGATCAGCAGGTTACAGCACGTTATGCGGCAAACCGAATTACCTTCGACGGCACGTTACGCGGCAAACCGGATTACCTTCCCAGCGTTGTGTCGGCAGCCGGATTGGCGCCTTATTGCCAACCGTCAGGCCTCAAGGCCGATCACCCGGTCCGACAGCTCCCTCAAGTCGGAGACGACCAGGTCACACAGGGATTCGTCCATACCCGCCTCTCCGCTCCGGTTGAGATACACCGCCATCATCCCGGCGTTCCTGGCGCCCGCGATATCGTGCTCCAGGCTGTCCCCGATAAAGACGGACCGGCCGGGTGCGGCGTTCAGCCGAGACATCGCCTGTCTGAAAATAACCGGATCCGGCTTGGCGGTCCCCACTTCTTCCGAGATCAGAACCGCGTCGAAATACCTCGACGCACCTATGGTGTCGATCTTCGCTCTCTGGGACCTTGAACCGTTGGTGACCACGGCCATGGGGTGCCGTCTGGCGCGAAGGCATTCCAATAGCGGCTCGGCGCCATCCGACCAGGAAACGTAGGACGCCAGCTTGCCGCGCATGAGGTCCGCAAACGATTCCGGCGACATGCCCGGTATGTCGCTGAAACAGTGATTGTAGATCGCCGTCTTGCTGCCCCGGCCCCCCTGGTCCAGCGCCCGCAGCGTCTCCATGCGATCGGTCCACGCGGCCCCTTCCGGCGTCAGGCGCGGGAAGTACGTATTCAACAGAAACGAAAAGAACCTGTCGCGCGCCCGGTCGCGGTCGATCAAGGTGTCGTCGAGATCGAAGAGAACCGCGTTCCCCACTTCGAAAATCGAGCCGACCGGTCGTCCCATCCCCTACCGCCCATCCCGACGCAGGCAGTCTTCAACGGCCGTCCGTGCCTTTTCGGCCAGCCCGCGCCGGTCCTTCGTGGTATACCCGCTGGTCGCAATAGGCGCACCGATACGCACGCCGACCTGTGCGTCCGGACGTATTTTCATACTGCCGCGAACGAGGATGTCAAAGCTGCCGGATATCCCCACCGGCACAACGGGCACGCCCGATTCTATGGCGAGGAGAAAGGCGCCGGTCTTGAACGGCTGCAGTTCGCCGGTCCTCGATCTCGTGCCTTCCGGGAAGACCACGGCGGGATACCCCTCCCTGATCTGCCGTGCCGCTTTCCGCAGACTCCGCATGGCTTTCTTCGGATTGGTACGGTTGATGCTGATGTATCCGGCCAACCGCATGCACCATCCCAGAACGGGTATGTGGAACAGGGAATCCTTGGCGATGATCCTGAACTGTATGGGCAGGAAACCGAACAGGATGGGTATGTCCGCCGCGCTGGCGTGATTGGCGACCAGCACGCAGGGCTGTCCCCGCGGAATATGGTCCAGTCCGTCGAGGCGGACCGGCACGCGGCCCACCCACAGCAGGGTGCGCGCCCACCAGCGGGCGAACCAGTGGACCAGCCTGCCGGAGGGATTGAATGGAGACAGCATCATGGCCGTCAAGCCGAACGCCAGCGTGAAGATCACCACGCTGATGAGCTGGAGGATGGAATAGATTGCGGACACGCGAGCACCCGGCTCGTGAAGATCAGATGAACGTGGAGCACCGCTCCGGTTTATATCCGATTATAACCCCATGGCGAAAAAAAACCAGCGCCATTTCATCGAGGTCCGGCGACGGAAAAACGACCGCGCGGCGCCTCCGGCATACGAGATCACGAGTGGTCTTCCGACCAATTTGGACATAGACCCGTCCTGAACGTACGGTTTGAAATGTAACATGCTGAAAATTGCCGATTCGGATATCGCGGAAGCGCTCATCTGGCACCTCTGGCAGGAAAGACTGCCGCGGTCGGGAAGGCTCCGGTTGACCGACGGCAGGACGCTCAGGCTATATCACCCCGGTACGCTGAATCCCGACAGCGGGCCCGATTTCCTCCAGGCGGTTTTGTCCTTCGGACCGGGGAAACGCCTCCGCGGCGACGTAGAGATCCATGTCAGACCCGCCGACTGGCAGCGGCACGGCCATAGCCGGGACCCAAATTACAATAACGTGGTACTTCACGTCGTCATGTGGCACGACGAGAAGATACCGGTCGTTCAGAAGCAGAACGGGCAGTACGTCCCCACGCTGGTGTTATCCGAGCACCTTCAGCATGGCCTGGACCGGATACGCAGACAGTACCGGCAGAGGCTGGAGGTACCGGCGCCTGTCGGCTACCCCTGCCAGAGCCTGATGAAGCGGCTTTCCGTAGAGCGCGTACACGCATTGCTCGATCGCAAGGGTTCCGACCGCTTCCGGCAAAAAGCCGTGGCCATGGCACGGAGGATGAAACGGGTTTCGGCGGAACAGGCGCTCTATGAAGCTGCCATGCGGGCCGCGGGTTACGTCAAGAACACCGATGCCTGCCAGGCACTCGCCCGCCGCCTGCCCCTGGCCATGATACGTACCCTGGTCGGCACGGGCGGCGGGCATCGAATCATCGATCTGCAGGCCTTGCTGTTCGGGGTAGCCGGGCTGTTGCCCTCCCAGCGGCTTGCATACCGCGGGGAAATCCTGAACGACCCTTACGTCAGCGAAATCGAAGCACGCTGGGAAGCCTTCAGGCGGTCCGTCCCCGTCCGGTCCATGCAGGAACATGACTGGTTGTTTTTTCGGTTGAGACCGTTTAACTTTCCCACGGTCCGGCTTGCCGCCATGAGTTACTTCATCGCGGCGGGCCTGCAGGACGGGCTGGACACGTTGATCGCCGGCCCGATCAACTCAGGTAACGAACGGGGGCCGGCAGCGCTGCTGCGACTGATCGCGCGGCAGCTTGAGGAAATGACCAGGCCGCTGCCCGGAGACTACTGGCTGAAGCATACCGTGTTCGGGGAACCATCGCGGACGGCCCGAACGGCCCTGATCGGCCGTGACCGCCAGCGGGGCCTGATGGTCGACGTGGTCCTTCCGTTCATCTATGCCCTCGCCGACCGGGACAGCCGGTCGGACCGGATGCGGCTTGTCCGGGAGATGTACACCGGATACGGCAGACAGGCCAGCAACAGCGTGATCCAATCGATGACGAACCTGCTTTTTCACGATACGCCGGAGAAGAAGGCGACCATCGACCGGGCCATCCTTCAGCAAGGCATGCTGCAGATAGACCGGGAGACCTGCCGAAACAAGGCCTGCGGCCAGTGCGTGATGAACGGCTCGGTGTACCCGCCAGACGCACGGAGTTAACGGAGTTAAATGAACGAAGCGAACCCGGACGGCGTGGAGTGCAGGACGGAATTCAAAGGCCATGAGATCAGGGTGTTCAGTACCTGGACCCAGGATGCCCGCCTGTACATCGACGGAGTTTGCAGGGATCGGAGCATCCGCCGGGTATCCCTGCGGAAGACACGCATTTTGCACACGAATCTACGGATCGGCGCCGATGTACATCTCGTGGAAGTATTTGCAAAAGCCTTGTTGAGCATTAGATTACAGGTGCGAATAGACGGACGGCAGGTCGCCGGAGAGGCTTTCTAGACCGGGACGGTCAATCCGGACTTGAGGGGCCGGCGGGAAAGCAGCCGGCTGGAACGCAAGGGTACAGGCGGCAAACGCGAAAGTGCAGGAGGGAAAGATGCCGGAAACGCAGTGGATGACCTTGTTGGAAACCGCGGATATCATGAAGAGGTTGCCCATTCAGGTCACGAGAATGTGCGAAGACGGTAAACTGGAGTACTACATGGAGGATGGCAGATACTTCGTGTCCAGGGAATCCATTGATCTGTTCATGCATCCCCGGACCGGCGGTCCGGCGCCGCCGGACCCGGACACCAACGGTACCGCGCGCCGGAAGTACGGCCGGGCGCCGGACGATTTTTCGCCTTCATCGGAGTCTGCCGCCGAATCGGAAACCACAAACGGGCGGGATGAGGCGGAAGCCGCCACCGAACTCGAAACCACAAACGGGCGGGATGAGGCGGAAGCCGCCGGAGAAGAAGAAACCGGAAGAATCGTGGAAGAAGCACGCGGGACCGACGAAGAAAAAGCGGAAGCGCGGGAGGACGTGGCAACGCCTGAGATTGCGGAAGTGGCGGCGAGGGAAGTCGAAGAGACACAGGAGAACGCGGAAACGCGGGAAGAATTCGCGCCACAGGTTGACGCTCAAGCGCAGGAAGACGAGGAGCAATCACACGCCACCGAGCATCTCGAGGAAGGCAGTCAGATGGAGCCGGTCGACGACGCGACGCAGACCGAAGAAACACTGCCTGGCCAAGGGGCCGCGGCTGAATCGCCGATACAGGAAAAGGACCGGGCGGAATCCATGGCGCATCCCGGCGATCCCAATGCGAGGGCGATGGAAATCCTCACGGACCTGCGCGCCGCTACTGCACGGCACGCCAAGGAGCACAAGGCTTTCTGCGATGAGATAGCCGGCCTGGCGGACGCCCTCGAAAGCACGCTTTCCCAAGACGGAGACAAGACGGGCGAGCTGACCCGGGAGATATCCAGTCTCCTGGCCCGGTACACCCGGCGCTAGGGACCACTCAGCCGCAGGAAACGGCCAGGTTCTCGAGGGCTTTGCGAAGCGCTTCCCGGTGCGCCTCGTCCCGCCTCAGGGGATTGCCGGGCAATACGTAATCCGTGGGGTACCAGCCGCGCATCTTTTTCACCATGGCCGCGCTGTGCTTGTAGGCGGGCACGGGCGGCTGGAACGCCACCCGCCCGAGGAATTCCATCCTGTTCCCCAGGTCGAGGTATTGCGCGCGGTCGCCGTCCCGCAAGGCGTCCGCGAGTTCCCGGAACTTGTCGGGCATGAACGTCGCGATACCCAAAAGCGCGTCGCTTCCGTTGAGGATCATGGAGGCGAAATCGTAGTCGTTCCCCGTGTACAGCTTCTTCCCGATCCGATGGATCTTCCGGAGCAGTACCCATTCCATGGACGGGTCAAGGGACGAGTGTTTCGCGCCCATCCACTTGTCCCCGGCCAGGATTTCGACCAGCGCGTCTCCCGGAAACATCCAGCCGTTCGGCGCGAAGACCGGGCTGAGCTCGAATGCCTTCAGTCCGCCGCGTGAGGCTACGGCCAGCCCCTCGTAAACGCGTACTACAGTGGCGGCGTCCGCGTCTTTCAGCCGCTCGGTCTGAAAAACGATCGGACTGGCGCCGTACTGCTGTTCCAGCTGCTCGATTTTGCTCCGGTACGCCCGGATGATGTCGTCGACGCCGTCCCCGCTGATTTCGTCCTCGACATACACACCTGCCGTAAACGTCCGCCCGTCCATGACTTCCTTGGCAACTTCCAGCCCCTTGACCTGATCATCCAGCGTGCAGTGGTTGATCTGGTACGTGTCCATGAGCACCGCGGGTTCTATACCGTACCCAGCCGTTCTTTCCAGGTCCCGGGCGAAGACGTCGAAATCTATTTCGCCCGCTTCGTTGACCGGAACGGACAGGGCCGCGATGACATGGGGCGCGCGGCCGAACCCCACGGGCGTATTCAGCACTTCATCCATTGACGCATCACCTCCATGTGACCGGACAATCGGTTTCCGCCGTCATCTGTATTTCTCCACGCCGACCCGGTCGCAGAAAGACGACAGTCGACAGCGGCTGCAGAAGGGCGAAACGGGCTTGCACAGGTTTTGTCCATACATGACGAGCAGATCATTATACCGGATCCAGTATTCGGAAGGCAACTTCTCTCTTAAGGCGAATTCCGACTGGTCCGGGTTTTTGGTGGCGATATATCCCCAGCGGTTGGAGATGCGGTGCACGTGGGTGTCGACGCAGATGCCCGGCTTGCCGTAACCGATCGTGACCACGAGATTGGCGGTCTTCCGGCCCACGCCGGGCAACGTGACCAGCGTGTCGATATCGTCCGGCACCATGCCCCGGTATTCGTCCACGAGGATCCGGCAGATCTCCAGGATATTGCGCGCCTTCGTGGCATGAAATCCCACGGGATATATGGCGCGGTCCACCACCTCTTCTGGCAGCGCCTGCATGGCCCCGGGCGTGTCGGCCAGTCCGAAGAGCCGCCCGCAGGCCGCCGCGGTCGTCTCGTCCTTCGTCCTGAGGCTGAGCACGGTGCCGATCAGTATGCGAAAAGGATCGCGCCTTGTCTGCTCGGCCACCGCCGTCAACGCCGTTTCGGTCCACCCAGAAGTCTCGTCTTCCAGGATGGAAATCACCTGGTGGATGTCCCGGTCTTTCATTCCGCTGATTCCCCTCCACCGGATGGCGCGTCCCAGGGCGTAAAGAGGGTCTGTTCGATGCCGAGCAGGTTCAGTACCCGGCCCGCGATGAAATCGGCCAGGTCATCGAAGGAGGACGGCTTCTGGTAGAACGCCGGCATGGCTGGTACGATACGGGCTCCCGCCTCGGCGGCGGTAAGCAGGTTGCGCAGGTGGATGATGTTCAGCGGGGTTTCCCGAGGTACCAGCACGAGGGGACGGCCCTCCTTGAGCGTGACGTCCGCGGCCCTTTCGATCAGGGAGGAAGACGTGCCGTGGGCGATGGCGGACAGCGTTTTCATCGAACAGGGTATGACGACCATCCCGTCGGTGTGCACGGACCCGCTTGCGATCGAAGCGGCCAGATCGCCGATTTTGTATTCCGTGAGCGTCCCCTGCCTCACCTGGTCGCCATAGCGTTCAGCCAGCCTTTCCTGCAGGCCTTCGCCCGCTCCCAGGCCGGTTTCTTCTCTGAGTACGTACCGGCCGAAACCGGACAGCACGACGCTGACCCTGTGGCCGCCGGACAGAAGCGCGCGTAGAAGCCGCAGGGCGTACAGCCCGCCGCTTGCGCCCGTGACGGCGACGATGACATGTTTCATGAACGCTTGTCCCCCCAATAAACTGTGGCTACGCCCAGGAAAAGATCGCGCCATCCCGTATCCACGAATCCGGCGCCATCCATGAGCGATCGGAAGCGCTCGCGGTCCGGGAACGCCTCCACCGAGACCTGCAGGTAACGGTACGCGTCCGCATCGCCCGAGATCACGCCGCCGATCCACGGAATCACGTGCACCGCGTACAGACGGTACAGGTGGCGTACCACCGGATACCGGGGGCGGGAAAGCTCCAGCACCACCAGCCGGCCCCCGGGTTTCAGTACGCGCCACATGCACCGCAATCCCGCGGCGCGGTCGGTGAAATTCCGTACGCCGAAGGCCACCATGACTCCGTCGAAGACCCCGGACCGAAAGGGAAGCGATTCCGCGCTGCCGCCGACGAATCGTATGGCGCTGCCTGTGGGGCCTGTAGGGCCTGTAGGGCCTGTGCGGCCGATGCGGTCCACGCGACCCGCGGGATCATGCGCTTTCTTCCGGCCGATCCGCATCATCCCCAGGGCCGAATCCACCCCGATGATCAAGGCCGGCCTCCGCTTGCCCTTCAGCGCTTCCAGTGCCAGGTCTCCCGTGCCGATGCCCACGTCGAGCAGCAGGGCGCCCGCGGACGCATTCAGTGTGCGAAGGGCCGACCGGCGCCACAGGACATCGCTGTACCCGCTCAACAGGTGGTTGAGCAGGTCGTACCGGTGCCCGATTCGATCGAACATGCGGCGGATGCGCCGGGACTTTTCGTTTGCGGGACTCAGATCGGCCACAGGATATCGCCCAGCATGAACGCGAAATAGACGACGCTGACGAGACCGTTCACGTTGAAGAAAGCGACGTCTATTCTTGAAAGGTCGTGCGCCTTGACGAGCATGTGCTCGTATGCCAGCATCCCCGTTACCAGGGTCGTGCCACAAAGATAAAGCGCATGCAGTTCGAAAACCTGGTAGACGGCCAGCAGGGTCATTACGGTGGCCACGTGGAGCAGGCGGGCCGTCAGAAGCGCCGGCCGGACCCCAAGGCGCCGGGGTATCGAATGCACGCCATGGGACACGTCGAAAGCGTAGTCCTGGCAGGCGTATATTATATCAAAACCCGCCACCCAGGTCAATACGGCCGCGGAGAGCCAGAGCGGCGCCGGGTCGAAGGTGCCGGTCACGGCGATCCACGCCCCCAGGGGCGCAATGCCGAGGGCAAGGCCCAGGACCAGATGGGTGGCCCAGGTGAATCGCTTGAAATAGGAGTAAGACAGGATCACCAGCAGGGCGAGGGGCGACAGCTTCAGGCACAGGGGATTGAGCTGGTAGGCGGAAAAGACGAAAAGCAGGCTGCACGCCGCCACGATGAAGGCGACGGCGCGGGGCGTGATCCAACCCCGTGGCAGCGCGCGGTCCCGCGTGCGGGGGTTCTCCGCGTCCATCTCACGGTCGGCGAGCCGGTTGAATCCCATGGCCGCGCTCCGCGCGGACACCATGGCGATGACGATCCACGCCACCTGCTGCCATTCGATCCCGTGCGTCCGGGCGGCCAGCGTGGCGCCGGCCAGCGCGAAGGGCAGGGCGAAGACGCTGTGGGAGAGCTTGATCATCCGGCCGAATACGGCAACGGAGCCGATCACAGGCGTGGACGGTGCATTCCTCTGATCCAAAGGTCGCCTTCCCTTGATTCAAGCATCATCGATCATGAAACGGCGGGACTCCCGCCGCTCTTCCGTTTTTCCCGTGCGCGGAACCAGTAAGTCACCCCTTCCACCAGCGCATCGGCATCGGGGAAGATCTCCGATCTCGCGGGAAGAGATTGCAGGAACTCGTGTCCGTACGCCGTACTGATTACGCGCTGATCCAGTATCGTAACGACCCCGTAGTCTCTCGTCGACCGGATAAGCCGGCCGAATCCCTGCCTGAACTTGATGACCGCCTCCGGCACCTGGTATTCCATAAAACTGTTGCGGCCGGCTTCTTCCATTCGCTCCACCCGGGCCTGTACCAGCGGTTCGGAGGGCACAGCGAAGGGCAGCTTGACCAAGACGACCACTTCAAGCGCCTTGCCGGGCACATCGACCCCCTCCCAGAAGCTGTCGGTGCCCAGCAGTACGGCGGCGTCGGTCCGCCTGAAACGATCCAGCAGGGTGGTCCGCGGTCCCGATACGCCCTGCGCCATGGCGACGACGCCGTGCTCCGCCAGGGGCGACTCGATGTCCTGAAAGGTTCGGTTCAGTTGGCTGTAGGAGGTGAACAGGACCAGCGTACTGCGCCTCGTGGAGACGACCAAATCCATGATAAGCCCGCTGATCGCTTCCTGAAAAGCGCCGGACCGGGGCGTTGGAAAGGCCGCGGGCACACCGATCAGTACCTGGTCCTCGTAGTCGAAAGGCGAACCGATACCCTGCACCTGCAGCCGCCCGTCCGATATCCGGTCAAGTCCCAGTCTTTCCATATGGTAGTCGAACCGCTCGCCGACCGCCAGCGTCGCCGACGTGAGCACGACGGTTCGCATCTGGCTGAAGAGATCGTCGTGCAGCCGCTCCGCCACCCTGAGCGGAGCGCCGGTCAGGATGCAGGACAGGGGATCATTGCGCGTGGCCTCCACCCAGTAAACCCGCTCTTCATCCTCCGCTTCGGTAAGCAGGGCAAGGCGCTCTCCCGTCCCCCCGCAGAAATCCATGGCGGCCTGAATCGCATTCATTCGGGCTTCGCGGTCTTCGAGCCAGGAATCGGGGACGTAACCCAGCGTCTCGTGGAGGAGGCCAAGGGCTTCGTGCAGCCTCGCGCAGCTGCCGATGAGGCCCGGCGCCGATGACCTGAGAACCCTGGCGTAGTCTTCGTCGGCCCGGTATCTGAGCTTCGTCTTCTGACCAGGCCGATCTGCGGCATGGTGCTGCGCCGCTTCACCGGCGGTACGGAAGAACGCCTCGATCTCCGTGTTCACCTCCAGCAGCCGGTCTATGGACACGCGGACGCCGGAAGCCAACGGGTTCTTCCATTCCTGGTTGTCCGCGGCCCGGTTGGCGAGCCGGTCCAGTCCGGCCAGCAAACCGGTACCGCCGAGTTCGGCGGAGTACATCCTGCGCAGCGTATTGCGCATGCGCCAGCCCCCAACTTCCAGGGTCAGGTGTTGCACGGCCGCCCGTTCCAGGTTGTGGGCTTCGTCGATAACGAGATGGGTGTATCTGGACAGCACACCGTGATCGGCCTCCAGATCGGAAAACAGGAGCGCGTGATTGACGATGACGACGTGGGACGACAGGGCGGCCGCCCTCACCCGGTTGACGAAGCACTCCGCCTTGAAAACGCACCGCGGACAGGCGCTGCCTTCCCCGTTGATTTTCTCCCACAATCCGCGGGTCGCCGCCGTGTTGAATCCCGCGTGTTCGGCGAGGTCCCCCGTACTCGTTTCCCGCGCCCACACCACCAGGGGGATCGCGGCCTCCCGCTCTTCCGGGGTCAGATGATCTTCGGGCCGCCGAGTGACTTGCCGCCAGCGGTCCAGGCACAAGTAGTTCGACCGGCCCTTGAGCAGGGTGGCGCTGAACGCCAGCCCCAGGTTGTCCAGCAGGAACGGCAGGTCCTTGTAAAAAAGTTGCTCCTGCAGATTCCGCGTGTTGGTGGACACGATCACGCGCTGATCATTCCGCACGGCCCACAGCAGGGCCGGCGTCAGGTATGAGAGCGATTTCCCCGTGCCCGTGCCTGCTTCGACCAGCAGTACTTCGCCTTCGTTGAATGCCCCGGCGACTCCCCGGACCATGGACGCCTGCTGCGGCCGCTGCTCGTAGCCCTCCATGCGGCTTTCAAAGAGCCCGCCGGTGTCGAACAGGCCGGCCAACGCGTCCAGGTCGAGCAGGCTCGGATGACCGGAATCCTCGCCGGGATCGCATGCCGCGTCCCCGATGGTATGCGACCCGAGATCGAAGGATGGGTTATGGGGGCTTTCCTGCGCCGGCGGTGTAGGCTGTCCGGAGCGTGCGGGCCGCCCGGAGGGCCGCGTCGCCGTCCGCCGCCCGGAGCCCTCCATCGCCGCCTGCGATCGTTCGGTTTCGGCGATTACCCGTTCTATTCCCGTTCCCGCGCCCTCCGACAGGCGGATCAGGGTCGACAATGTATCGGAGTCCAGGTTCGAAAGGAGATCGAGCAGCGCCAGGCAGACCTGCGCCGTCGCGCGCCCCGCGCCGGCCGCGTCCCGGCCGGACAAAGACCCCGTGCCGAAGCGTTCCGCGACCGTATCCAGTCCGTAATCGCTCAGTCCGGGCAGAAGGACCCGCGCGAGAAGGCGCACGTCCAGCAGAAACGAGTCGATACCGGCCGCGATCTGCCAGAGCCGGTCGGCAAGTTCTTCGCGGGGCCCATAGACCGCGAAAAACGCGTCGGCCTCCCCGGAACGGGCCAGGTCCCGGATCCCTGCCAGATCGAGGCCCGTGCGCGTTTCCAGGGCCTCGCCCCGCAGTACGGGCACTATAGTGAACGACCCGGTATCCGTCCGGGTATGGGTTTCGGGCTGGATCGCAAAAAAGGAGCGTGCAAAAGACGGAGGGTCGGAGGCGTGAGCGGGATTTGACGAGCGAAGGGACATGAAGCCACACGGTTCGCGGTTATGCAGGCATACCGGACAGTTCTGCGCATCCAGAAGATAGGCGCAGAAGGGGGTGTTGTCAAAACAACGGTGCCGACACCGGGCCGAATCGGACGCTTATCCGCTTCGGTCTTCAGGAAGGACGACGAAACCGAACGTATCCACGGAGGCCGAACCGAATACGCCGATTCCACCGTCGAGATTGAAAACCGGGCGTTCGAAGGTATCGCCCGCCAGACTCCCGAACCCGAAGGCGTTCTGGCCGGACGCTTCCACGCTTCGAAGGAAATCGAAGAGGTTCCGGTCGAGGGCGTATACTTCGACTTCGTGCTCTCCGGAGGAGCCAATGGCGAACCAGGGCAGCCGCAGCCGGCCGTCGGGCGCCTTCAGCGGCGGTGAACCACCCTCGGCGTAACCGCCTTCCAGTACGACGACCTGGTATGCCTCCACCTCGAGGGGATCGAAACGGACCTCGATGAGCCCCTCCCCGTACACCACCTCGTTCCGGCGGTCAGGTTCGGGCTCGAGCCGGCTTTGAACCTCCATGGAAGTCTCTTCCAGGATGGCGATCTCATCGATTTCCATGCGGTCCGGTGTTACCGTGACGCCTCGGACCTCCCCGCCCAGGGCGCGGACGCGGAGACGGTATTCCGTTTTAGGCCGCACCTCCGGGGCGTCTGGCGGCGGAAGATACCGCTCCTGTTGGCCGGCACTTTCGTACCTGTACTCCGCAAGTCCCTGTATGACAGTGACTTCGGCATCGTTCACCGCGGCAGCCTCTTCGACGAACGCGACATTCGCGGCGCGGGTCCGGGTGACAGTTATCTCCGGCAGGGGGCGGTCGACATACAGGACGGCGTCCACGACGACGGTTACATTCTCCGCCGGACCGAAGAGAGAAGCCGGATCCCGTTCTCCGGAACAACCCGGATGGGCGGCAAGACCGGCCAGTATGGCGAAAGCCAGAACGGTCGGAATGAAACGGGCATGCCCGGTCTTGTTTTTCATCTTGTCGTTCATGATCAAAAATCGTAGTTCAGCCCGATCGTCGGTACGATGGGCAGCATCTTCACCACTTCCGCGGTGGTGACCCGGTCATCCTCCGTGTCATACTGGACAAACCACTCGTTCCGATGATTGTAGGCGTTGAACACCTGCAGGTACCACTGGAGGTTCCTGTCGAAAAGGCGGAAATCCCGCTTGACGCTCAGGTCCATTCGGTGGTACGGGAGCAGGCGCGCGGTACTGCGTCCGGTAGGCAGGAAATAGTCCTCCCGCGTGCCAGTTCGCGCCGATTCCCTCAGTTCGTACCGGGCGGAAGCCGGCGTGAAGGCCTGCCCGGTGGCGAAGATTACGTTGCAGCCGAATGACCAGCGGCCCGCCCGGTAGTTCGCCGAAACCACGAGATCGTGGCGGCGGTCGTACTTCGGAGGATACCATGCCCCCTGGTTCAGTTCCGGGAATCGCCGGCGCGTCCACCCGAGCGCATAGCCGATCCATCCGGTCAAGCTGCCCGACAGGCGCTCCACAAACGCCTCCACACCCGTGGCGTAGCCCCGGCCTCCGGTGATGAACACTTCCTCCGACCGGGTTTCTTCACCGCCCACCGCCCGTGTATTGTCGACAACTACCAGGTTGGCCAGCCGCTGATAGTAGGATTCGAGCGAGAGCCGGTAGCGCGGCGACGGGTCCCAACTCGCACCCAGGACGAAATGCCAGGCCTGCCCGGGTGTCACGCTGCCGTCGAGCGGCACCCAGAAGTCACCGCCGCTGAAACCCTCTGTCGTAATCAACTGCAGGTACTGGTGGTACCGCCCGCCACCCGCCTTCAGTCGCAGTCCGCCGGACAGCCGGTGGCTCAAGGAGATACGGGGTTCCAGGTCGATCTTTTCGCGTTCGCTGTAGTAGTTCGCGCGCAGACCCACGCGGATCGAAGTCGAAGGCCGCGCCTGCCACTGGTCCTGGGCATACATCGAGATCACGTGGGGCCTCAGTCTGAGGTCGAGCTGGTCGTCCTGGTTGAAGCTTCTCTTGAATCTGAACCGGTACCGGGTTCCCCGGAAACCCGCCTTTATCGCGTGCTCGCCATCGGCGACATAGTCCAGATCCCCCTTGACGCTGAGGTCTCGGATGCTGTTACTGAACAGAACCTCGGTACCGTCGAAATTCGCCGAAAGGCGGCTAGTGTAGTCGCTTCCCGATACGATGAAATTGCCGAAGAGCGTCGGCGAGAAGAGGTGCGTCCACTTGCCCGTTACGGCCGAATTCCCCCAGCGAACCCTGAACAGGTCGTTCTCGCTGGTTTCGAGACTGAGGTCGTCCCGGCCGAAGTAACCGCTCAGCACCAGATTGTCGGAATCGGACAGATTCTGGTTGATTTTCGCGTTCACATCATAGAAATAGTATCCGGGAATATCCTCCACGCGAGTCCGGATGTAGGCCAGGATCGGTTCCAAGTACGTCCGTCTTCCCGAGACCATGAAGGATCCGCTCCCGACGGGGCCTTCTATCATGGTCCGCATCGAGATGAGGCTGATTCCGCCCGAACCGCGGAGACTGTTGCGGTTTCCGTCGCGGTTCGTCACGTCGAGCACCGCGCCGAGGTTCCCTCCGTACCGGGCGGGATAGGCGCTCTTGTGCAACCGCATGTCCTTGATGGCTTCCGGATTGAAGATGGAAAAGAAGCCGAATGCGTGGGAGGGGTTGTAGAGGGGGATCTGGTCGAGAAGAATCTGGGTCTGGTCGGGGCCTCCGCCCCGTACGTACAGGCCGCTGCTGATGTCCGAGGATGCCTGGATGCCCGGAAGCAGCTGAAGGCTGCGCAGCAGATCGGTTTCTCCGATGGCGGGCAGTTCCTTCAGTGTCGCGGCCTGGAGGGCGACGAAACCGGGTTGCGCAAGCCGTTCGTCTCTGTTTCGATCCGCCTCGACCACGGCCGTTTCGCCGATCAGTACGGTCGAAACGAGTTCCACGTCCCTTCGAAGATACGCCTCGGCTCCCAGGCTCAGCGTGTCCCGGTAGGTCTCGTACCCGACATAGGACACGACGAGAACATAGGAACCCGCGGGTATCCCGGTAACCGCGTAGTAGCCGTTTTCGTTGCTTAACGCACCGAGCGAGGTGCCACTCAGAAACACGTTTGCGGAAAGCAGGAATTCGCCGGTGGAACGATCCGTAACGAATCCGCTTATCGTAGCGGCCTGCGCCGGGGCGGGGATCAACAGCAGGGAAAAAAGTACTGCGCTTAACTTCATAGTTACCGATAGGAACCACACCGAGTCCGTCGTTAAAAACACCCCACGTACCGGCGCCAGACATGACGCGTGACACGTTCGAAAGAAACCTAAGCCATCTTCGTCTCGAAGTCAACGAAGGGAAGGGCTTCGAAGTCTATGCGGGCCAGGCGGACCGCAAGTTGCTCGCCCGGTACGACACCGCGACCGGCCAACTGCCCAGGGATGAGTCGCCCAAACCCTGTTTTCATCCCGTTTTCACGCCCTCCGGCGGTCTGATTACCGAATATCGCCCCGAGGACCACACCTGGCACACAGGACTGTATTTCGGTTGGGTGCACGTCAACGACACCAATTTCTGGGGAGGTTCCTGGTACCTGCCCGACGAAGGAAAGTACGTGCCCGTTCCGAACAGCCACGGCGTGCAGCGCCACGATGAATTCACCTCCGTATCTGATCTCGAAAACGGCGTCGCCATTGAAGAAAAACTCACCTGGCTGGACCGCGGCGACCATCCGGTGATCAAGGAAAAACGCCGATTCGACTTCCTCGAGACGGCCAATCCCCCGGGCTGCCTCTGGCTCATCGAATCGGTGATGGAACCCATCGTGGGAGCAATCACTTTCGGGGCCTCGCGCGCGGCGCGATACAGCGGAATGGTCCTGCGAATGGGCCCGCCGTTTGCCGATGCGTTTCATACGAGCGGCAGCGGGCGCAGCGGACACGAATCCATCATGGGGACGCGGGACCGGTGGGTCGCCGCGGCGGGCGCGGGCGGAGGCATGGTCGTCATGATGGACCATCCGCGAAACCTCCGCCACCCGGTGAACTGGTTCACCCGCCGCAACCTTCTTGGCACGGGGCCGCTCATGGAGGGAGACCTGTTTCTTGACGCTTCGGACAGTCTTCATCTCCGTTACGGATTCCTCGTACTTGACGATGTGCTCGATCAAAGGGAAATCGAAGATCTTTACCGGACCTACCTGGCGGAGTCGGACGAGCGTTCTCCAGCGTAGCGCCGGCCTCTCGCTGTCGCGCAGACAGGGGCGATGTGCGCACAACCCCTTCGTTCTTGCTTGACATGCGGTCGCAACCGTCCGATTTTGGGTAACACGTCAAATACGGCGCACAGCCTGATGTTGCGAATGTTCGCTTGAAATCGTATCTTTCCGGTAACATTGCCGGCCGTCTTCGTTTCCCGGCGGAACGGATCCTCCGGGAGGGGATCCAGACGGCGACAAGGACTTTTCCTTACCCTGGCCATACTGACCGGAGCATCGATGAACAGAGAAACGTTAGTAGGCGAAGTGGCCTCCAGAACCCAGGTGTCCAGGCGCAGGGTCTCCGCCGTGCTGAACGAGTTCTTATCTGAGGTCACCGAGGCGTTGTCCCGGGACGAACGGGTGATGTTGCGCCATTTCGGCTCGTTCAACGTGAAGAACAGGAAAGCGCGCATGGCCCGCGATCTGAATATCAACGTGGAAATGCCCCTGAGCGGCCGCGATATACCTCATTTTGTTCCCTTCGATACGCTGAAGAACACCGTTGCGCAACAATCCCCAGGTCCCGAAGAGCATATTCCGGAGGAGCCGGCCGACCAGGCGAGCAGGCCTATCGATGATGCGCGCAGAGACCTCTCCGCCATGCTGTCCAGGGCGGAAATCCTCGCGGATAAAGGCAAATTCGAACAGGCGATTCAGCAGTACGGACGCATACTCGAAAAGAATCCGGGGCACACCACCGCGCTAG
The DNA here is from genome assembly GCA_026706345.1 of Gemmatimonadota bacterium. Taxonomy (NCBI): domain Bacteria; kingdom Pseudomonadati; phylum Gemmatimonadota; species Gemmatimonadota bacterium. The sequence continues at coordinate 16,473 of JAPOYX010000223.1, forward strand.
GCAGCCTGGGCAGGATGTTCTACTGTACCGGAAACCAGGAAACCGCTCTGCAGCAATACAACCGCGCGCTGCAGAACGATCCCAGCCATGTGGACACGCTGGTCAACCGGGCAGTGCTGTTCGCCGAGACGGGACAGTACGACGAGGCCAGGGCAGACCTGTGTCGCGCCCTGGAATACGACCCGCCTTCTTTCCAGGCCTGCTACCAGCTCGGCGTACTTTACATCACCATCGGATCCTACGACGCTGCGATCAGGATGCTCACGCGCGCGCTGGAGACGGACCGGACGAAGACCGAAGTATACCTCCAGCTCGGCAAGGCGTACTGCCACGTCGAACGACACGCGAAAGCGATCGAGCACTTCGAGACCGTACTTCGTCATGAACCGGACAATGGCCTGGCGTACCGGTATCTCGGTATGATCTACGATAAAGACAGACAGGTCGACAAGGCGCTCGAGATGTATCGAAAATCCAATGAAATCAGCCTGGCGTAGTCTTCGAAACCGATTTAAGGTTGTTTCTCGACCTGAATTGTGAAGATAAAGGGTTTTCAGATGTATACGGGTTTAACTTCAGGGGACGATGGAAAGGATCAGGAGGGTCTGTAACCGAATGAACACCGTGAACCAAGTGCATTCGGCAGAGGAACGGAAGACAGCCACCGCGCGCGGCGCCGGCGAAGACCGGCGCGAGGAAGAACGCGGGTTGATGGAACGGGCCAAAGCGGGAGACGGCCCGGCCTTCGACGAAATGACGAGGCGTTACAGCGAGAAAGCGTATTCCGTGGCGTACCAGATGCTTGCGAGCCACGATGACGCACGCGATCTCGTCCAGGACGCGTTCTTCGAAGTGTTTAGAACGCTGGAACGGTTCAACACGCAGTACAGGTTTTCGACCTGGCTCTACCGCATACTGATCAACAAGTGCATCAACTATCGCAAGCGGGAAGCCCGTCGCCGCATGTTCTCCTTTTCGGATTACGGCACGCGGAACGGCAGCGCCGGTCAACAGTTTCTGGTCGCTAATCTGGCCTCTTCCGAGAAGACCCCGCACGAAGTGCTCGAGAACGACGAATTAAGGCGGTCCATCATGGCCGCGCTGGATACCCTGTCGGAGCGGCACCGGACCGTTGTCGTTCTGTTCGACCTGGAGGGCCTCTCGCACAAGGAGATCGCGGAAATCCTCCAGTGTCCCGAAGGCACGGTGATGTCCCGGCTGCATCACGGACGGCTCAAGCTGAAGCGCCTGCTGTCCAAACGACTGACCGGATACCTGGATCTCTAGGAACAGGCCATGAACTGCACCCATGTAAAAAAGAGGCTTACGCGCTACCTGGAGCGCATGTGCGGCAATGAAGAAGTCGCCGAAATCGCGCGGCACATCGAATCCTGTCCCGACTGTGCCCGGGAATTGCGCGGATTGCAGTCCGTCCGGGGCATGTTGCGCTGTTGCCGCCGCGAGAAGCCCGCGGCGGTCGCGGTGGCGGAAGTCCAGACCGCGGTTCTGGAGGGCACGACCCATGCCCACATGGTGCCGGGCCTGAAAAGAAGGGACCCGGCGCATCGAAATCACCCCCGGCAATACATTGCGGTGGCGGCCACGCTGCTGCTGGCGGCCGGCGGCCTGATCTGGGAGTCGATGAAGCCGGTCGAGACGCCCGCCGTCCAGCGGACGCTTGCGAACGACGATATGTTCTTCATCCTGCAGGAGCACGCCCTGATCGAGGATCAGAGCGTCTTCACCAGCGGTACCCTGGGTTCCGTCATGGTCAACTACAAGGAATAGGCGATACGAGATGTGGTTTCGACCTGTATTCCTGTGTTTCGTTGCGGCGGTCTGTCTTTCGAGTCCTTTTCCTGTCCGCGGTGTCGATCCGGATGTGACCTACCAGAAGATCATGGAAGCTCCGGCCCGGGTCAGCTACCGCGCCACCATGACGAAACAGCGGTTCAACGCAGCGGGGGACACCACCCGCTACGTGCAGAAGATAATCCATCAGCGGCCTGACCGGGACCGCATCGACATCCCCGATTCTGAAGGCCGGATCCGCGAGGTCATCATCCGCGTGGACGACGACATATACCGGCGGAAGGCCACGGGGGACTCGCTCTTCTATTCGCACCGCCGCCAGTCGAACTCCAACGTGCTCGATATGAACCTGGAGTTCAGCAGTCTCGACCTGCTTCAGACCAATTACGAACTCGAAGTTACCGGCGCAGACCGGCTTCTCGACCGTCCAGTGGCCGTCCTGGCTTTCAAGCCCCGTCATCCGGGGAGAATGACCATGACGGCGTGGATCGACGAGGAGACGGGCCTCGTGATGCGAACGGAAGAACGCAACGAAGCCGGCGTGCTCGTCGAGGAGCTCTTCCTGACGGAATTCGAAAAGGATCCGCTAATCCCGCCGGACCTCTTCGCCACAGAGGAATGGACGGGCAAGTCCGTCGAAACCAACCAGGTCATTGCCTGCGGTTCCATCAGCGAAGTGCAGAAGGAAGCGGATTTCAAGCTGAACGCCCCGGTCTACATTCCTCCGGGATTCACCCTGCAGCAACGCCGCGTCACGCAGCATCACGGCCAGCCGCTCGTGCATTTCATGTACAGCGACGGCCTTTCGCGCATCTCGCTCTTCCAGCGGATCGCTTCCTCCGACGCGTCGCACAAGTCTCCCAGGGGTACGCCCGAATTGCATGGCGACGTCCGCGTGTGGGAGCGCGGCCCCTACTCCATTCTGCGTCGCCACTACGACGGAAAGCTCTTCACCGTCATCGGCGACGTGGCCGTCAGCGAGTCCGTCGAACTGCTCACCTCGCTTTGCACGATCAAGCCGGCGGTCGCCGCATCCCCCTCTCCCACAGGCTATTCCCCGTGGATCGGGGCGGGCGCGGGAATCCTCGCGGTCGGCCTGTGGGTACTCTGGCGACGCCGCATGTGACGGAAGCACGCCTTCCCCTCTTCCTTCTCCGCAATAACCCGGAAACCTTCCATTCCGTCTGTGGTCTAACAGATATATTGATCTGTTGCGCGGGATTTCGGTCGTAAATCCGTCTAATACTTGAAAGGAAACTTCGTCTACCATCGAAACAAGGAGATAAGCCATGATGATGCGAAACACGATCTGCTGGGCCGTCCTGATGTCTGCCGGCCTGCTCACCCACGGGGCGCCGGCGTATGGGCAGAACCCCGGATCCGGTCCCGGTGCGGGCGATCTGTACACGCTGGACCGGTGCATTCGGATCGCGCTGGAGAACAATCCCCAGATCGAGATCGCCCGGAAGCAGGTGGAAGTTCGGCAGGCCGCCGTCTTCGGTTCCTATACGGGGGTCATGCCCCAGCTGACCGCCAACCTGGTGAACGCGAATCGGACGACTTCAGGTGATACCCCGGTCATCGTCGAGGGTGTCGTGCTCCGCGAAGCGCCGGGCAGCACCCGGACGAACTATAGTAACAACGTCTTCCTGCGCATGAATCTGTACAACGGCGGCAGGAACTGGAACACGATCCGGCGCGACCGGCAGCTCGTAGACAACGAGAAACTGGGGCAGGTAAATACCGAAAACCAGGTCACCGTGGACGTGAAAACCCGGTACTACAGCCTGCTGCGTGCCATGCGGCTCAGGGAAGTAGCGGAAGAAAACGTCCGCCTGAACGAAGAGCAGCTTCGACGGTCCCAGAGCATGTACGAGATCGGCTCTGTAGCCCGGGTCGACGTACTGGGGGCCAGGGCGAACCTCGGCGGCGCACGCATCAATCTGCGAAACCAGGAGAATGCGGTTTTGCAGGCCCGGGCCGAACTGGCCAACGTCATGGGTATCGGTTCCAGCGAGGCGTTCCGGATCGCAGATCCCCTGGAAGGCGGGTCGCTCGATACGGCGGCGTCCATGGCCTTACCGGACGCGCTTCGGATGGCCGACCTTACCAATCCCGCCATCCAGCGGGACGAGGGCGGCATCCGTTCCGCGATGCTCGGGACCAAGATGGCCCGGGGTGGACTCTGGCCGACGATATCCGGCTCCGTAGGGTACAGCCGGTCGGGCGTTCGTTTCCAGGACGTCTACGGCACCTATGACAAGAACTGGCGCCTGTCCTTCAATGTGAATCTCAGCATGCCGATCCTGAACGGCACGCAGACCTATGCCGATATTTCGCAGGCGCAGACGCAGCAGTTGATCGCGGAGGAAACGCTGCGCCAGACCCGCAGGACTACGTCGCTCACGATCAGACGCGCGCTGCTCGACCTGGATACGGCCAGAGAGGTCATCGCGCTCAGCGGCGACAACATCGCGGCGTCGGAAGAAAGCCTGCGACTGGCGGAGGAACGATATCGGGTGGGTTCCGGTACGCTGCTCGACGTATTTAACGCGCAGGAAGCCCTGGCGCGGGCGAAATCCGACCTGGCCGGCGCGCAATATGACTACTTGATCGCCCAGGCCACGCTGGACGGCGCCCTGGGGAAGTGAATGCCGTCCAACCAATGACGTCGTCACGGGGCACGCCATCCGTAGACCTGATCGAACGGCGTGGTCCGGCGTGGATGCCGGGTTTAAATGCTTGAATTGCGCACGAGAAAACTATAAGAAGGGGATGTCAACTGTTTCTGTCCGGTTCGTCACATATGCCGGGCCAGCCACCGGAACCCCTGCATGTCCCTGGATTTCCAAGCGGATTCCCTCACCTGGATTCTCGTCGCTTTCCTCCTCGCCTGCATCCTGATCTACGGGATCTCCCGGCGGCTCTTCACCCTGGTATCGCCGACCGTTGCCTGGGGGCTCGTCAGTCTGCGGATCGCCGCCGCCGCCGTGCTGCTGGCGATGCTCAGCGAACCCGCTTCACGCATGCTGCTGGAAAGAATCGAACCCCCCGGTGTGGCCGTACTCGTCGATACCTCGGCCAGCATGGGGCTTTCGGACCGCCTGGGCGGACGGAACGAAACCCTCGCCGCCGTCTTGTCCGGTGACGCGCTGAAGACCATGGAGACCCGTCACCGGGTCCACCGCTATCGGTTCGCGGAGGACCTGTCCCCTCTGTCCGGGAGCGAAGCCGACTCCCTGCCGACCGACGGCGCGGGCACCGACATCGGCGCCGCGCTTTCCTTTCTCGAAAACGGTTCCCGTGCAGGCCGCTTCGCCGCCGCCATCCTGGTCTCCGACGGAAACTTCACCGTCGGGCGCGATCCCCTCCGGGTCGCAGAGGGTCTCGATCTGCCCCTGTACACGGTGGGGATCGGCGACACGATGGGCGTAAGGGATATCGGCGTTTCCCATCTTACGGTCAATGAAGTGGTGTACGCCGGAAGCAACGTGCCCGTGGAAGTCGTCGTAAGCGGACGAGGATACGACCGGGTGCGCGTGCCCGTGACACTGCGGGAAGGAACCCGGGTCCTGCGGAGCGAAGAGATCACGCTGGATGGGCGGGAGGGGGATCGGACCGTGGTTTTCCACGTCGTTCCCGACACGGTCGGAGTACATCGATACCAGGTGGAAGTCCCCGAGTTGGATGGAGAGATCACGGCGAGAAACAACCGTCGTGTTTTTACGATCAAGGTGTTGAAATCCGGGTTGCGCGTACTGTACGTCGAGGGCGCCCCCCGGGCCGACATGGGATTTCTGAGGCGCACGTTGGAAAAGGACGCCAGTCTGGAGGTGACCAGCATCGTGTTCCGGCCCGACGGTGCAACCTATCCCGAGCCGATGCCCGCTTCCCGGATGGATTGGTTTTCTTACGACCTCGTCATACTGGGCAGCGTGGACTATGAACGCATCCGGCCGTGGGCGCACTTTCTCGTGTCTTTCGTCGAGAAAAGGGGCGGTGGATTGATCGCGTTCGGTGGTCCGCGCAGCTTTGAAATGGGCGGTTACGCCGGAACGCCCGTCGGGAAAATGATGCCCTTCGGAATCGCCGCGGCGGCAAGAGGCATGACCGGGAAAACCTTCGTCCCGGTCCTGACGGCTGACGGCAGCATGCATCCGATCACTCGCCTGGATGACGACCCGGCCGAATCGGAACGGCGCTGGAACGAACTGCCGCCCCTGCCCGAAATGAACCAGGCCGGGCGCGCGAAACCCGGCGCGACGGTACTTGCCAGGAATCCAACGTGGCAAGCCGAAGGAGCGGATGCTCCGGTCATCGCCGAGCATCGCTACGGCCAGGGCAGAGTACTCGGCATAGCCGCCCACGGTCTGTGGCACTGGGACCTTATGATGTGGGGAAGCGGCGGCACCAACGCGGCGTACGAAAGATTCTGGAACAATGCCGTCAGGTGGATCACCGTGCGGGAGGGCAGTCGCAGAATCCGGGTCGCCTCGGACAAACTTCAGTACCGGGACGGTGAAACGATTCGCTTCGACGGACAGATCTACGATGAAAACTACCGGCCGGTCGAACAGGCCGACGTGTCCGTCACGGTTCGATCTGGACAGGAAGACGCGGACGCACTCCAACTGGAGCTCTCTTCGACGGCGCAGGGTTTTGGTCGGTACGCGGGACGTCTTCAGTTCCTGCCCGCGGGCGCTTACTCGTTCGAAGCGACCGCCGCTTTGAACGGCCGGCCCATGGGCACGGACGGGGGGGGATTCGTCGTGGGCGAGACCGGGGCCGAATTCGAAAGAACGCGCATGAACCGGGAGCTTCTCGTCCAACTGGCCGACATGACGGGTGGGAAATTCTACTTCCCGTCGGAAACTGAACGCATGGCTGAGGATATCGACCTGGACGAAATAACTGTACAAGAGACGCGCACCTTCACGTTATGGAACCATCCCGCCGTGTTGATTCTGCTCGTCGGCCTGCTCGCGGCGGAATGGCTGGTGCGTCGTTACACCGGGATGATCTGACTATCCGTACCGCTTCGAAAGCGCATCGACGGATCATCCGTCGCCCCGGTAGACCGTCGCCCCGGTAGGCCGGGTTCACAGCAGACCGGGCCACAGCGGCCGGGGCGACGACCCGGCGGAACCGCGGCTCGCGTTCATGGAAGAATCCGTTGACACGGCCGTCCGCTTTCCTTACACTTCCTGTTACCGTTAGGGGCGGCTCTTCGTGAGCCTGAGAATCACGACCCTTCGAACCTGACCTGGGTTATGCCAGCGTAGGGAAACGGCTGACCGCGGCCGTTTCGAGAAGAAGCGGCCTTTTTTCTTTGCCGGTGAGGAAGTGGCGGGATCCCGTGGCGCAGCGATCGGACATCGTGGTCATCGGCGGCGGGATTATCGGTCTGGCCGTGGCGAGACGGCTGTGTCTCTCCGGCAGCGCCGTCACGGTACTGGAACAGCATCGGACCGGCCGCGGGGCGTCCTGGGCCGCCGCGGGCATGCTGGCGCCGCACTGCGAATTCGATGAACCCGATGATCCTTATTTCGTCCTGTGCAGGACCGGGCTGGAACGATACGCGGGCTTCATCGAATCGCTCAGGGAAGAAACCGGCTGCCCGATCGATTACAATTCGACCGGGATGATTTATCCGGCGTTGAGTGACAGGGGACAGGCCCGGCTGGAGACGCGATATGAACGGCACCGCCAGAATGGCGTATCTGTAGTGCGGCTGACCGTCCGGGAAGCGAGACGCCTCGAGCCGAATCTTTCGAACCGGATCCACATGGCCCTGCGCTATCCGGCCGATCACCAGGTGGAAAACCGGGACGTCGTTACGGCGCTGGCGAAGTCGGTCCGTCTGCACGGTGGTGTGGTCCGGGAAGGCGTCACTGCGCGGAAGATCGTGCTGGACGGCCACCGTGTCGCCGGGGTGGATACGACGGACGGCCTGTGGAACGCGCCGACGTTGGTAATCGCCATGGGCTGCCGGTCGCGCTACCTCGATGGCGTTTCGCCCACGCATCGCATCCCCGTTCGCCCGGTGCGCGGGCAGATACTCTCACTGCGGGCAGGCCCCGTTCCGCCATTCAGGCATACGATCTTCACCAGCGAAGTCTACCTGGTTCCCCGCTCGGACGGGCGGCTGATCGTCGGCGCTACCGTAGAGGAGGCCGGATTTCGAAACGAAGTCACCCTGGGCGGCGTCCTGCGGTTGTTCCGAGGAGCGCTGGAACTTGCGCCAGGGCTGGAATCCTGTCCGCTGGAATCCACCTGGTCGGGACTGCGGCCGGTGGCGCGGGACGGATGGCCCGTGCTCGGCGCCACGGGGACGCCGGGCCTGTTCGCGGCCACGGGGCACGGGCGGAACGGCATACTTCTGGCGCCGCTGACCGGAGACCTGATCGCCGAAGCAGTCCTGCACGACAGGGTCCCTCCCGTCATGAGACCCTTTCTGCCCGATCGGTTTTACCCGGCTGGCACCGGAGAGGCGAAAGATGATCGTAACCGTTAACGGGACATCCCGGGAACTGCCGCAAAACGTGTCCATCGCCGCCTTGCTGAAGGACCTGGGCGTGTCTTCCGAAGGGACCGCAGTTGCGCTTAACGGAGCGGTTGTCCCGAGAAGGGAACACGGAAAGACCACGCTTTGCGATGGCGACGTGGTCGAGGTGATTCGCGCGGTCGCGGGTGGATGACCGCCGGATCCATCCCGCCCGCGCGCCCGCTCGGACCCGCGCGCAACTCCGTAAAGCCGAGATGAATTATGATGAAACCTGGAATCTGATACGCACTGCGACCCCGGACAGGCCGGGGAAAAGGAGCGATGATCATGGGCGCCCTGAAAATAGGCGGTTTGGAATTGGAATCCCGTTTGATACTCGGTACGGGCAAATACGCGAACTTCGAACGGATGCGGGAATCCTTCGAGGCCAGCGGCACGGACATGGTCACCGTGGCCATCCGCCGGATCGATCTGGACGATCCCTCGGGGAAATCGCTGCTCGACTATATCGACCGGGGCCGTTACGAGTTGCTGCCCAACACGGCCGGATGCTATACGGCGAGCGACGCCGTGCTGACCTGCGAACTGGCGCGGGAGGCGCTGGGCACCGATACCGTCAAGCTCGAAGTCATCGGTGACGAAAAGACCCTGTTTCCCGATAACGAGGCCACGCTGGAAGCCGCGCGCGTCCTGGTCGACCGGGGATTCAACGTCATGCCCTATACCATCGACGATCCCATCGTCTGCAAGAAACTCGAAGACGCGGGGTGCGTCGCCGTCATGCCCCTCGCCGCGCCCATCGGTTCCGGGCTGGGCATACGCAACCCCCACAATATCGCCATCATCGTCGAGAACAGCCAGGTTCCCGTCATCGTCGACGCGGGGGTCGGGACGGCCTCCGACGCCTCCGTCGCCATGGAACTGGGCTGCGACGGCATACTGATGAATACCGGCGTGGCCGGAGCGCGGGATCCGGTAAAAATGGCCGTCGCCATGCGCAAGGCCGTAGAAGCCGGACGCCTTGCCTACGAGGCGGGCCGGATACCCATGAAGGCCTATGCGTCCGCTTCCAGTCCGCTGAGTGGTGTGATCCATTCGTCCACGTAGTAGTACTGCATGGTAGACTTCAGGTTCTATCTGATCAGCGATCGAACCCGGTGCGCCGGACGATCGCTCGCCTCGGCGTTGAGTCAGGCCTGCCGCGCGGGTGTCCGAGCGATCCAGATCAGGGAGAAAGACCTGGATACGCCCGACCTGCTGATGTTGACCCGTAAGGTGCGGGAGGAACTCGGCGAATGCCGCCCCCTTATGATGGTCAACGGCAATCTGGAGGTCGCCGCGGCCTGTGGGGCCCAGGGCGTTCATTTGCCCGAACGGAGTATGCCGGTCCGCCTGGCCCGCATGGTCCGCCTGGTCCGGGCGGTACGCGACCGTCTGCCGGAGGGTACGCTGGTCGCCCGTTCGACACACAGCTTGAAAGCGGCGCGGGAGGCGGAAGCGGAAGGGGTCGACTTCATCACCTTCGGCCCGGTATACGACACGCCGTCCAAGGCCGCCTACGGTCCGGCCCAGGGACTGCGGGCGCTGTCGGAAACGGTCCGCGCGGTGTCGATCCCCGTGTTTGCCCTGGGCGGTGTGACTCCGGACCGCGCGAAGGAATGCCTGGAAGCGGGCGCCCACGGCGTCGCGGCCATCTCGGCCGTGCTGTCCCGGCCGGACATACCCGTGGCGGTTGGCGCGTTCGAAAAGGCACTGGGCGGCCTGTGACCGTCCCGTGGCGTACAAAATAGTTGTTGACAATTCCGGTAAACTTACCGAAGTTACCCCCCGAACCATCAACATTCCGAATACCCCAGCAGCCTTCTGCTTACTTGATCCCAAAGTGAGGTAACGTATGCGGCGCTTATGGACAGAAACGATGCGAACGGTCCTGGTGACGGGCCTGCTTGCCGGAGCGGTCGGAATCGCATGCAGCGGGACGCCCGTCGAGGAGGAAGCCGAGGTCGTCAGCAGCGAGGCCATCGGCACCGAGATCGGCCATACGGCGCCGAACTTCGAAGTATACGCCATGGATGGATCGAAGGTTACCCTGGAGGACTTCAGGGGCAGGCCCCTGTTCGTGAACTTCTGGGCCTGGTGGTGCCCGCCCTGCATCAGGGACGCGGAACCTTTTCTACTTGATTCGAGCCCGCTTCCTGACTATTCACCCCGGACTGGAGGAATTCAGGCAGGGTCTTCAAGCGGCCAGGCTGGTTCGTCCTTCCGACGAATCGGAGAAAAACGATCCGGATAAAATGGCCGGGATCGCAGCGCGGAACGAAGAAGTCATCGCCTACTATATGACCAGCGCGTCCTCCCTTTTCGACTTCCGAGGCTACTGGGAACGCCAGTTCCGGGCCAAGACCAACCAGCGCTACGGGATTCCCGTCACCTACCTGATCGACAGCGAGGGACGCATCAAGCTGGACGTCCACCCCAACGATCAGCACTGGGACAAGCACGACGATATCCTGGAAGACCTGATCGCGGGCAAGGATCTGTCCCACTACGCGGAGCGTTTCCCCATTCCACCTAAACACCAGCGCGAGGAGGCAGCGGGAAGCTGATCACCGGGACGATTCGAGTCCTCCGCGCATGATCGTTTTTGTGGTGCATTAAGACGCTATGTATCATCCCGTCCTTCTGCTGGCCGGCGGATCATGACGCCCCGGCCGAATGTCATGGATCGTAGTTTTACAGCCTTTACGTGCTTCAAGTGTCTTTTCCTGACCTTTATCGCCGGTGCGGTCACCCACACCGGCGTTTTTGCCCAGGCGCCGTCCACGCAACGGTGCGGAACGTTGCACGTCCATCCATACGTCCACGCTCTGCCGGGTGGGCTTGCCGCCAGGCCCCATCGTCCCGACCAGGTGACGGTGGGCCGGCCCACCGTGCCAGGCGAGGGGGATCGCACGGACGACCTGGGCCATTCCTACACGGTCGCGCCCGAATACTACGTCAGCCCCGGCGGACATTTCAAAATCTGGTACGTCACCACGACGGCAGACCGGCCCGGTGCGGGCTGGCCGGAACTGGATGACGCGGGCACTGGCACGGTTCCCGAATATGTCCGGCACTGCGCGGCGTTCCTGGAAGAATCCCGCCGCGTCATCGTGGAAGAACTGGGTTACCGTCCGCCGCCCGAGGACTATCGGTATCACGATCAATACGAGGCGATGGATTCGGACGATGGCGGAGATGGGTTATACGACGTCTATATTTCCGATCTCCCAAGTCAGTTCAGTGGCTACACCCGCCCGGAAGCGGTCGTGGCCGGCGCGTCGCTTCCTTCGTACATCGTCGTGGATAACGATTTCGCCGAGTCCCGGAGCACGGTGGAGAAGGCGCTGGACCTGCTGCGGATCACGGTCGCCCACGAGTACTTCCACGCCGCGCAGTTCGGCTACGATGCCGGAGAAGCGGCTTTCTGGCTGGAACAAAGTGCCGTGTGGATCGAAGAACAGGTCTATGACGACGTCGACGATTACCTGACCTACCTGCCGTCGTTCAGCGGTTTCCTTACCGAACCATGGATTGCGCTGGATACCTCGAACGGGGAGCATGAATACGCGGGAGTGCTCTGGCCGCTGTTCCTGGAGAAGCGGCACGACAGGGATCTGATCCGAAGCATCTGGGAACGGTCCGCGACGGAACACGCGCTGGACGCCATCGACGACGGGCTGCGGAGCGTCGGAAGCGATCTGGCGTCCGCCTTCCAGGAATTCACCACGTGGAACGTCTTTACCGAGAGCCGGGCCAACGCGGACCGGTTCTACGAAGAAGGCGCCTCCTATCCCCTGGTCGAACTGAGCGGCCTGCATGCCCTGAACGAGCCAGTACTCCCGCGCGACGCCGCCTCGTACCGGTTCGACGGCCCCCGGATCCCCGCTAACCGTTATCCGGACCACCTCGGGGCAAACTACATAGGGTTCGTCCCGGATCCCTCCCTTAGCGGAGGGATCCGCATCGAATTCACGGGCATATCCGGGGAATGGGGGGTCTCCGTGGCGGGCAGCGGCGCGGTGGACACGGTCGTGACGGTCCCCGCGACCAGGGGAAGCGTCACCATCGAAGTACCCGACTGGACGCGGTACGAAACCGTCATGCTCGTGGTGGCTTCGCTTGAACGCACCGGCGCCGGCTTCGAGTACGCCTATACGGCGACCTTCGATCCCGGTCTCCCAGGCAGCGGCCAGGCTGGCCGCCCGATCGCAGCGTCTCTCACCACGTTTCCGAATCCTTTTTACATGAGCGACGGACCCGCCACCGTCCGGTACGAAGTCGGTCAGCCGGGGGAAGTGTCCCTCACCCTGTACAATGTACTGGGCAGGAAGGTCCGCGCGCTGGTGGACGGCCCCCATTCCCCGGGGACATTTACCACGACCTGGGACGGCAGGGACGATGGGGGCAGTCGAGTAGCCAGCGGGGTCTATTTCTGCCGTATGACGACGGGAGGATCGGCGGGTGGGTCGGAAGTTACCAGGAAACTGCTTTTACTGAGATAGAAGCTTCGGGAATGCCCGGATGATCTTCTCGCTGGTATCCCGCGGATTCTCCCCGTCCTCCACGGATATCCAACCAATACCATCCGTCTGTCTGAACCAGGTCATCTGGCGTTTCGCGTACTGCCTAGACCGTTGCCGGATGATCGAAACGGCGGTGCCTCCGTCCAGTTCGCCGCGGATGCACCTCAGTATTTCCGCGTATCCGAACGTAGACAGGCCATGGGTCCCGGCGCCATACCCCCGATCCATCAGGCCGCGGACCTCCTCCTCGAAACCCGATTCCATCATCCGGTCGACCCGGTTGTCGATCCGCGCGTACAGGGCGGAGCGTGCCCGCTCCAGTCCGATCAGGCGCACCCCGAGGCGCCGGGATTGACCGGACCGTTCGAACCAGGACGTCAGGGTCGCGCCCGTCGCGTCGTGGATTTCCAGCGCCCTTTCGATCCGTTGCCGGTCGTTCGCATTTATGCGCGCGGCGGCCGCTGGATCGACTGCGCTCAGCCGTCCGTGGAGCTCGGCCGTGGTCGCTGACCGGTATCCGGCCGTCAGGCGTTGCCTGAGCTCCCTCGGTATCGCCGGCGCGTCGAACAGGCCGCCGGCAAGCGCCTTTATGTACAGCCCCGCGCCTCCGACTACAAGGGCCGGCACATCCCGGTCCGCAAGTTCGCGGATCGCTTTTCGGGCCCGGCGGCCGTATTCGCCGGCGCTGAACCGCACGTCCGGGTCGACAATGTCGATGAGGTGATGGGGCGCCGCGGCCTGCTCATCCGCAGTGGGCTTGGCCGTACCGATATCCATGTACCGGTATATCTGGCGGGAATCCGCCGAGATGATTTCCGCGCCGAACCGCCGGGCCAGCTCAATACCCACGGCGGTCTTGCCGACGCCGGTGGGACCCACGAGAACCGGTATGGGACGGGTATCGGCAGCATCGGAACGCATCGGACGGGAGGTCACGATTCGTTCCGGTCGCCTGCCGCGGGTCCCCCGGTCCGCTTGGACCGCTTCGACACGGCGGACCGCCAGTCGCGCACCGCCCGGGCGACGGCTACGACCGGCGCGGTCCAGATACGGTCGCGGTGTTCCCGAAGATAGCCGCACAGCCCGCTGAAATCGGCCTCCGTCACGGACAGATGCCCTTCCGAGATCCCGTGAAAGGTCAACACGGTCCACTGTCCCTGATTCATTGCCTCCTCGACCAGACCGATCATCTCGGAGCGGGCCTGGCGCTCCACGGGGAAGGAATAGAGGTGGTGCAGGTCGGCGGTCAGGGGGTGATTCGCGAAGTCTCCCTTGCCGCGGCCGGCGGCATGGTGCCGGGCGACGACAGGCACGTAACTCCGGCGGTCCGGTCCCTCGCCCACATGAGCATGGTAGCAGGGATAGCAGAAGGTGAAGTCCGCCTGTTCGGGGATGGCTTCGGATATCCGCCGCCTGCCTTCTCCGATCTCCCACTCCATGTCGTCGAGGGTCATCGTCTCCAGGCAGTCGGCGCGGGTCTCCTTGAACGCGCAGGAACAGGGATGGTTCACGGTATGGTTGCCCACCTCGTGACCGGCTTCCGCCACGGCTTTCCACGGCGCCAGAAGGCCGCGCCAGTCCGGTCCCCGGGGATTGACATAGAACGTGCCGCGAAGGTCGTTTTCAGCCAGGATCGGATGGGCCCGGTCGAGCTGGGACCGCATCCCGTCGTCGAAGGTCAGCGACACGGCGCCTTCGTATCCATCCCGCCAGGGACTGGGGTGCTCGCCGGACATGGACGCTCCCTTTCATTCATCTTGATTGTAAGCCATGCGCTCCGTATAATATACCATAACCGGTGCCCGGCACCCTGTCAATTTCCCAATAGCTCCTTCCCGAAACTCATACGACAGAAAGTACTACGCAATGACCTACGGCGACCGCAAGCAACTGCTGAGGGACGACGCATACCTGATCCATCCGTTGCAACACGGCATCGATCACGGCGAGCCGTTGATCTGTGTCCGTGCCGAGGGATCCACGCTTTTCGATATAGAAGGCAACCGCTACATCGACGGGCTTTCGAGCCTCTGGAACGTCAACGTCGGCCACGGGCGCCGCGAACTGGGCGAGGCCGCCGCGGCCCAGATCGCCGAGCTGGGGTTCTTTTCCTGCTACGCGGGGGCGACGAACATCCCGGCCGTACGCCTCGCCAACCGCCTGAAGGAACGGGCGCCGGGGCCGCTGAATCATACCTTTTTCACGTCCGGCGGCGCCGTTTCCAACGACAGCGCGATCAAGACGGCGCGGTATTTCTGGCAACGGGCCGGCCGGCCGGACAAGACCAAGATCATCTCCAGGAGACACGCCTACCACGGCGTGACCATAGGCGCCATGAACGCCACCGGCCTGGAAGTCTACTGGGATAACTTCGCATCCAGCCTTCCGGGATACGTCCACATCGACGCGCCCTATCCCTACCACTACAGGCCGGCGGAACCGGGCATAGGATGCGGCGAGGCCAGCGCCCGGGCGCTTGAGGACGCGATTCTGCGGGAAGGCCCCGACACGGTGGCCGCGTTCATCGGAGAACCCGTAATGGGCGCGTCGGGCGTCATCGTGCCGCCGGAGGACTACTGGCCCAGGGTCCGGGAGATCTGCACGAAGCACGACGTGCTCCTGATCGCCGACGAGGTGATCACAGGGTTCGGCCGCATCGGCCACTGGTTCGGCGTGTCCCACTGGAACATCGTACCCGACATCATCTCCTTCGCCAAAGGGGTCACCAGCGGGTACGTGCCCCTCGGGGGCATCATCGTGAAGGACGAGATTCACGACTGCATCCAGAACGCCCCGGAGGACCGGAAATGGAACCATTCCTTCACCTATTCCGGGCATCCGACCTGCTGCGCCGTCGGACTGGCGAATCTGGATCTCCTGGAGCACGAAGGGCTTATTGAACGAAGCAGGGTCATGGGCGAGAAGCTCATGGACGGCCTGCGGTCATTGCGGACGCTGCCGCACGTGGGCGACATCCGCGGCATCGGGCTGATGGCCGCCGTGGAGGTGGTGGAGGACCCCGCATCCCGGAAACCCTACGATCCCGCGTTGAAGGTCGGTGGACGCATCGTGAAGAAGATGCTCGAAAACGGCGTCTATACCCGTTGCCGGGGAGACAGCGTCAACTTCGCTCCCCCTTTCGTCGTCACCGCCGAAGAGCTGGATCGGATGATTAACGTAGCCGGAGATGCCATCGAATCGGTTACGGCGTGAAAGGACACAGGACCAGGAGGCGCGCCATGAAACTCCTTATCGCAATCGTCAACAAAAGGGACGTCCGGCATCTTTCCGATGCACTGATCGACAACGATTTCAGATTCACCGAGATCGGCAGCACGGGCGGGTTCCTGCGCGCCGGCAACGTCACCCTGTTGATCGGGGTGGACGACGAGCGGGTACCTCCCGTGCTTGAACTCATCCAGAACCACTGCCACGCCCGGGAGGAAGCCATCGACGTCGCGCAGATCGGCACCCATCTCGACGCGCTCGGGCTGGGCGAGGCGGTAACGACCATGGTGGGCGGCGCGCAGGTGTTCATCATCCAGGCCGAACGCATGGTCGTCGTCTGATCCCGGCCCCTACCCCTTTACCAGGCTGAAACGGAACAGGAGCATCGCATTGAAAATCGGTATCATCGGACACACCGGCTGCGGAGACTACGGACATTCCCTGGACCAGGCCTTCGTGGGCGTGGAGGGCGCCGAAATCGCCGCCCTGGCCGATCCGGACGAGAAGGGACGCGGCGAGGCGATACAACGTACGGGCGCGGTGAAGGGTTATGCCCGGTATGAGGAAATGCTGGAAAAGGAGCAGCTGGACATCGTCGTCCTGGCCACCCACGAGATGAGCAACCATCTCGCCATGGCGCTGGCCGCCGCCGAACAGGGTGTCCATATATACGTAGAAAAACCGCTGGCGCGTACCCCGGCCGAAGTGGACAGCATGCTGGAGGCCTGCGACCGGGCCGGCGTCCTACTGATCATGGCCCACCCCTGGCGGGGACGGCAGGAAATCCAGCGCCAGGCCATCCCCATGATCCGGGAGGGCGGGATCGGGGCGCCGCGATGGGCCCGCATGTACGGTTTCGGCGGCGAAAACGGGGGAGACCAGTGGTTCATCGATCTCTATCCCCATTTCTTCGATTTCCTGTGGCAGCTCTTCGGCGAACCGTCGTGGTGCCAGGCGATCATAACCCAGGACGGCCGCCCGGCCCGCCCGTCCGACCGGAAAGAAGGGCTGTTCGGCATGGGAACCTCGGCGGGCAATGGCATGTGGGCCCATTACCAGTTCGACGGGTTCAACGCGGAATTCGAATCCTTCGCGGGAGACGGTATCGAGAATCCGTATCGTATCGACATCCACGGGACCGAGGGCACGCTCGTCCTGCCCCGCCCCCCGCAGGA
>JAPOYX010000223.1:33767-46368 GCA_026706345.1 Gemmatimonadota bacterium
GAATGGGGATGGAAGTAGATATCGGGACCGTCCTGCGTGGGGCCGGGCAGGACGGACCGGATATCTACTTCCATCCCCATTCCAATCCGAAGCCCTTCGAAGACGACCGCTGGGAAGTACTCGCCCACGAGCGGGTATCGGGCGGGCAGAAGTGGATCAACGCCCACCACCGCATGGCCCGGTCCATGATGGATATCATCGAAGGCAGGGAACCTGAGTACGAGTTGTGCCACGCGCGCACGGCCCGCCGCCATATCGAAATGGCCATGGGGGCGCACCGCTCCCACATCACCGGAGCGCGGGTGACCTTTCCCTTTGCCGAAACGGGCAATCCCTTCGACACCTGGTCGGAAGAAGGGCGGGCCTAGATGGATATCGATCGCTTCCGGCACCACCTGGCCGGACCCGTCGCTTCGATCAACACCCCCTTTCTCGAAAATGACGGAATCGACTACGACGGATTACGCCGGTTCGTCGATTTCTGCATCGAAGCCGGAGCAGGAACCGTGTTGTTCACTCCGGGGGACAGTCTCTATTCTGTGCTCACCGAGGCGGAGGTCGCCGAAATGACGGCCTTTACCGCAGGTGTCGTGAATAAGCGGGCGCTGTTCATCGCGAGCGCGGGTTTCTGGTCCACGCCGCAGACCGCCGCCTTCGCGGAGTACGCCCGGGACTGCGGTTCGGATGCGGTGATCGTGGCGCCTCCCGACCGCGGGATGACGGTGGACGGGCTCGTGGCGTACTACGATACGGTATCGCGGGCCCTGCCGGCCTTCATCCTGAGCGCCGGGCTGGTGAGCGTGGGCGTCCGGGGCGCGCTCGAAACGGTCGAACGGCTCCTGGACGAAGTGCCGGGGGTCGTGGGATTCAAGGAAGACTTCGGTCCGGATTTCGCCCGGGGCGCCTGCGCGAGAGCCCACGAAAAATGGGTGATCTTCGCCGGCGGCCAGAAGCAGACCCACATGGACATGCTGCCTTACGGCTGCGACGGGTACATGTCGACTTTCATCAAGTTCAAGCCGGACATAGCCCACGCCTACTGGGCGGCGATCGAGCGGGGAGACCTCGATGGGGCCGCGGCCGTCATCGCGCACTACGACATGCCCTTTTTCGACTATCTGTACAACACCTTTCCGGCGGGCGGCGACGCGGCCCAGCACGCCGTCATGGAACTGACCGGGATCTGCGGCCGCTGGCGGAGAAGTCCCCTCCCCGATCTCTCGGACGAGGAGATGGAGCGGCTCAAGGCGTTCCTGGCGGCCGGCGGCATGCTTTAGTTGATATGGCGGATCGGCACGATGTAGCGCCGGAAGAGGCCCGGCAGACCGGAAGACGCAGCGAACTCGCGGCACGCAACGCGTCGTAAGACGCAGCGGCTACACACAAAACACGCACATGCAAATTGGCTATACCACCTGGGGCATGCCCAGGGTCCTCGTGGACCAGGCCCTGTCGTTTCTGAACGAGCAGGGTTTCGACGCCGTCGAACTGACGGTCCTGCCGAACTACACGACGGCCGTGGACGGGCTCGACGCCGGTGAACGGCGCCGCATCAAGGCGCTCTGCGACGGATACGGCCTGTCCATGCCCGCCGTCGCCGCCCACCGCTCGC
Source organism: Gemmatimonadota bacterium (assembly GCA_026706345.1). Lineage (NCBI taxonomy): Bacteria > Pseudomonadati > Gemmatimonadota > Gemmatimonadota bacterium. The sequence continues at coordinate 35,380 of JAPOYX010000223.1, forward strand.
TCCTCGACGAGGACCCGGACGCGCATCGCGAGAACATGCGCGTGCTGAAGCGGGCCGTCGACCTGTGCGCCGAATGGAGCGACGGCCGCGGCACGCCGGTCCTGGACACCGTGTTGGGCGGCGCCCCGGAAGACTGGGAACCCAGGCGGGATTTCATCTTCGAGCGGGTCCGGGAACTGGTGGACTACGCTGCGGCCAGGGACGTGGTGATCGGGATGGAGGCCCACGTGGGGTCCGCGCTGGACACGGCGGAGAAGTCCGTCCAACTCGTGGAGACCATGGACTCGCCCTGCCTGGGGCTCAATTTCGACATCAGCCACTTCGACGTCCTGGGCATGCCCATCGACGAGGCGGTCCGGCTCATGGCGCCCCACGCGGTCCATACCCACGTCAAGGACCAGCGCGGCCGCGTGCCCGATTTCGAGTTTCTCGTGCCTGGTGAAGGCGATTTCGACTTTGCGGCCTACCTGCGCGCCATGCACGCCGCCGGATACGAGGGTTCCATCACCGCGGAGGTCAGTCACATGGCGCAAAGGCGCCCCGGTTACGATCCCTTCGAAGCGGCCGCCCTCTGTTACCGGACCCTCGAGAACGCCTTCGCCGAAGCGGACGTCCCCCGGACGTGAGCGGCGCCTTGTTGATCGCGTGCAAACATTGAACCGGGCCTTCTAAGACGCCGATTCGCAGCGGACCATTTGAAAACCGACAAGGAAAGGATGATCATGGAATACCGTTATCTGGGCAGGACCGGCCTGCAGGTTTCGCCGATCTGCCTCGGCACCGCCTTTCGGGGCGAGATCGACGAGCATGCCGGCGTTCGGGTGATCGAAACGGCCCTCGACCTGGGATGCAACTTCATCGACTCGGCGTTCTACGGGGAGGGCAGGTCCGAGAAAATCATCGGGAAGGCGCTCAAGGGACGGCGCGAACAGGTCGTGCTGTGCACCAAGATCTTCGGAACCGCGGGCGAGGGCCCCAATTACAACGGACTTTCGCGGTTCAACCTGATGCAGGGCGTGGAAAAAAGCCTGAAACGGCTTCAGACCGACTACATCGACCTCTACCTGGCGCACAGTTTCGACCCGGTCACGCCCCTCGAGGAAACCCTGGCGACCTTCAACGACCTCGTCCGCCAGGGCAAGGTCAGGTACATCGGCTGCAGCAACTGGCCGGTGTACAAGGTAATGGAAGCCCTCTGGACCAGCGACCGGCGCAACCTCGAACCCTTCGTCTGCCTGCAATACAACTACAGCCTCCTGGCGCGCTGGGAAACGGAACTCGAACTCATGCCCATGGCCAAAGACCACGGACTGGGTCTCATGTGCTACAGCCCGCTTGCCATCGGCCTGCTGACCGGCCAGTTCCGCCGCGGGGCCGTACCGCCCGAAAACAGCCCCTGGGGGAAGAACCCCCGCCCTGGACTGAGCCGCGGGATGTATCCCTTCGACGAGGCCATGACCGACAAGCTGGACGGCATCGTGCAGTCACTGATCGACGTGGGGGATAAGTACGGGAAGACGCCGGCCCAGACGGCGCTGGCCTGGCTCCTGGACCACGAGGAGGTTACGGCGCCGATCATCGGTCCGGATTTTCCCGAGCAGGTCGAGGAATCCCTCGGAGCCGTGGGCTGGACACTCGAACCGGAAGACCGTGCGCGGCTGGACGAGGTGTCCGCCCCGGAACTACCGGGGAAATACGCCTGACCCGGACAGGTGTCCACCGGAGCGGATTCGTACCGGATCCCGGATCAGCCCCGTATCACCGGAATCCCGCCCTGTCCCGAGGCCCGCTCGTTACGGGCAACGACCCGTCAGCCGAAGGGTTCGTCCGCGTTCCCGGAAGGCGGTCTGCGCTTCTTCGCTTCCACTTTTGTAGCGTTGTAGATAGACCGGATTCGACGGAACTTCTGGGCTACGAGCACGATGAACACCACCAGGATCACGCCCAAGGCGACCTGGTAGAGCGGGTTTTCCCAGCCCAGGATAACCGGCCAGAGCGCGAGGATCGCGAGGATGGTGAATCCCGCCTCCAGTTTCTCTTTAGTCGTCATATCCGACATCTCTCTTCCGGGGCCGCGGCCAATCAGAAATCGAATTCAACTTCCACCAGCCGGTTTTCTTTCGAGGCCGTTTCACACCCTTCGATGAGTTGTATCGGCCCCTTTGCCCATTCCCCCGTGATCTCCAGGGGCAGGCCGGCGAGCAGGTGATCGGCCACGTTTTTTTAATATCCTTGCCAGTTATGTCCCCGATCATAGGGTTTCACCTCGACGACACGGTGGCGGCCATCGGCCGAGGCCATGGTCACCGTACCCGCGCCGTCCCCGCCTTCCATGACGATCGATCCGGCGGTTCCCTGGACGGTCCACATGGGCCTGCGGGACGCGTGGATGGATGAGGTCATGAACTGCGCTTCGACGCCGGAGTCGAAACGGACGTAGGCCCGGCAGTAGTCCTCGTTGGTGTTGCTGTGCCAGACCCGCTTCATGTAGTTCCCGTAGAGCGTCGCCCGCTTGTTGATCCGGTTGCCCTGTCCGTCGTACCGCGGCACCAGTTGCAGGATCTTCTCGAAATTGTGGGCGCCCCAATCGTACATCGCCCCGCCGGAGACCGGCTTGTGGGACCGCCACGCCTGGCCCGGCAGGCCGTACCCCACCAGGGCACTTTCAATCGAATAAACCTCGCCGATATCGCCCCGGTCGACGATCTCCCTCATCGAAAGGATGTCCGGATCCCAGTGCCGGTTATGGTACACCGAGATCATGACGCCCCGGTCCCTGGCCAGGCCGATCAGTTCGTCCGCCTCGGAAACCTTGACCGTGAAGGGCTTCTCCGTGATGACGTGCAGGCCCGCTTCAAGCAGCGGCTTCGCCACAGAAGCGTGGTAGGCGTGGGGCACGATGACGATGGCCAGGTCGATAAGCCCGCTTCCGGCCATTTCCCCGGCATCCTCGTACATGGGCACGTCATCGCCCTGCTCCTCCCGCGCCGCTTCCAGCCGGGCGGGGTCCCGGTCGCAGACCGCCCCCAGTTCGAAACCGCGGGTCGCGGCGATCTGCTCGCTGTGGTGCCTCCCCATGCCGAACAGCGGTCCGTATCCCACCAGCCCGATCCGGACGGGCGATCCATCGGTCATCCCGCAGACGTAACGGAGTCCTTTGATCAACTGATCCTGGAAGCCGGGATGGACGAAGGTGCGGTTGTCGTGGCCGAGGGCGGTGTAAAACACGCGTCCCCTTCCGTAATCCCGCAAATACCCCAAGGGCTTGCGTTCGAGTTTCCATATGCCGTGCTGGAACCACCGGAGCGGCGCCACCGTCTTGATGACCATGTTGTAGCATTCGTCTTCGACGCGGAAAGTCGGGCTCAGGCGCGGCAGGATGTCGTCGAAGGCAGGATCCACCTCCACATCGAAGTGGCCCAGGGGATCGTGGCCGATGAACTCTGTGCCGATCATCTCGATGTAATCGGCGTATTGCGCCAGCCCCGCGTTGGCCGTGTGCACGGCCAGCAACCCGCCCCCGTTCCGCACGTAACCGGTGATCCCCTGCTCCTGCTCCCGAGTCAGTTCTCCGGCCGCGATGTAGAGCGCCACGGCGTCGTAATCCGACGGGTCGCGCAGGGCGTTCCGGTCATCGGTTACGTCCAGCGTAAACTGCGAAGCGCCATTCACGATCCCTTCGAACATGGCGGCGAACTGGCTGAATGGCGGCCTGTGTTCATTTATCAAAAGCAGTATGCGTTTCACGGTGGTCCCTTCCATCTGCGGGTGGACGAGATGACGACTATGATCCGTTTCGACGATTCCGCAATGCAGCTTATATACTTTCGTTCAAGGCCTTTCTCGACACCTGCTTGCCCATCCCGCACTACACCTGGGCGGGGACCTGCGTATCCGACGATAACGTGACCCGGATGCCGAACCGGAGATACCCCAGGGACAACAGTACGCACGCCGGCCACCAGAACCAGTCCGGCAGCGGCGATTCCATGAGCATGTGTACGGTGTCCAGCACGACCGCCGGCGTAATGGCGATAATCGCCAGGTTCAGAAGCGTCCGGTACGGAAGGGTCGTTCCGGCGGACGTCGTGAAGAAGGAGGCCACGTACGCGTAGAGCAGCGATTGCAGCGTCCGGTACGCATAGGACAGCACGAGAAGGACAGGGAAGAGCAGCGTGTTGACCAGAGTGCGGGTCCAGTCGGCGATCACGTACAGGTCTTCCCGGGTCAGCGTCTCCGGCGGCCCGTCCGGCAGGGAACTCACATCGACCTGTTCGCCCTCGCCCCGGATGAAGATCTGGGTCCGTGTGACCAGCACGGGCGCTTCGGTATCGTCCAGGCTGGTGTACCGGCCGGTGGGGTCGATGACGGCCAGGACCGTCCCGTCACGGCTGCGCAGGAGCGTCGGCGCGGAGGAGGAAGAAGACAGTTCTCCATTGGACAGGCTCATGTCGGGGAGCTGGTCGATGTAGAAAGGCGCTTCCCGGCTGACCCACTCGTCCACCTCGTTCTGTATCTGGATGGTGAAGGGAATCCAGGTCAGGGCCAGCAACAGCAGAAGGTACAGAAAGGGGCGGTTTCGCCAGTGCCGGGCCACGTCCTCGTAAATCGCCCCGTCGTAGAAGGCGATCCAGAGCGGGTGCAGTATACTGAATCTACGCATGTACGCGTTCTACCTCTCCGGCCGGCCGCCAAGGCGCATCCGGACGCCGCACGGCGGTGCGCTAAACCGAATTGGCCACCGAACCGTCCGACCTGAGCAACGTATTCGCGGTATTCATCGGGGTAAAAGTCGCGTCCTCCAGCAACTTATCGTCGAGTTCCACGCCCAGGCCCGGATCGTCGGGAATCGGAATGTATCCGCCCTCCCGCCGTATGCGGGTACGGTACACCTTTCCGGCATCCGATTCGTCGCCCATGCTGTACTCCTGCGTCACGAAGTTGGGGATGCTGGTGTCCAGGTGAACGGAAGCGGCGGTGATGAGGGGCGTCAGGAAATTGTGGGTAACCACGGCGCAGTGGTGGGCCTCGGCAATGGCGGCGATCTTCTTGCAATGGGTCAGGCCGCCGGCGAGGGCCACGTCCGGCCGCACGTATTGGGGTCCCCCGTGGGCCAGGAGCTCCTGGAATTCCCATATGGTGTTCAGGCGTTCCCCGTTCCCGACGGGTATGCCGATCCGCCGGGCGATTTCGCCCTGGGCCATGATGCTGTCGATCTGGATGGGATCCTCGATGAAATACAGGTTGAATTCGGTCAACGCGTTGGCCAGGGGCATGGCGGTCAGCGGGGTCAGTTTGCGGTGGACCTCCACGATGAGGTCCATGTCGGGACCGCCGCCGTCGCGCGCGGCCGCGACGAGATCCCGGGCGGTCCGTATCATCCGGTCGAGGGCCATGTCCTGGTAGCCGCCCGGCAGCGGGTCGAACTTGAGTGCCGTGAAGCCTTCCGACACCGCGTTGCGCGCGGATTCGTACATGGTCTCCGGCGTGCCGCCGCCGCCCAGCAGGTGCAGCCTGACCCGGTCCCGGCAGTTTCCGCCGAGCAATTCCCAGACCGGAACGCCGAAGTGTTTTCCCTTGATGTCCCACAGGGCGATATCGACGGCGCTGACCGCCCCGGACAGGGCGCTTCCCCGGAAGGGCGACATGCGGTAGAGATACTGCCAGTGATGTTCGATGCGGAACGGATTCTGTCCCACCAGGTAGTCTTTGAACCGCTCCACGATCTGGTGCACGGCTTCGGGATATCCCCAGCAGGCGGTCTGTCCCACCCCGGTGAGCCCGCTGTCGGTCCGGACGCGGATGACGTATCCGCCTCCGATGAAATACGAGGCGATGTCTTCGATTTTCACTTCGGATGCCTTTCTTGACGCCACGGATGAAACCGGCGGCCGGTGTCTAGTAGTCGCCCCAGAACTGTATCCGGTTGCCTTCCGGGTCGGAGACGTCGAAGCACGCTTTCCCGTCTTCGTTTTCCAGCCGACGCAGGCGCACTCCCCTGGATTTCAACGCTTCGTGAACGGCGCGAACGCTGTCTACGTGAAAGCCGATCTTCTGCCGGCCCCCGTTGGGGCTGGCAGCGCAGTGGAGACACAGTTGACAGGAACCGGTATCAAATCGGAGAAAACGATGCTCCGCGAAAGGTTGCTCCGCCGCCGGTTGCAGCCCCACGATGTCCCGGTAGAAGGCGGATACCGTTTTCATGTCCTTGACGAACAGAATGATGCTGCCGAGGTTCATAGCCCTGGGGTGATCACCCGTGAAACAGATATTGCCAGCTATTCCAATTGCCAGCTATTCCAATACGATCACATGTAGAGATGTCGGATAGACAACTATCAAGTAAGCGGTGTTTCATCCACCCCGCAACCAGAAATCAGCCCCTCTGTCCGCAAATCCTCAAAATGCAGTTTTTACTTGAAGACCCCCTCGCGTGCCCTGTATACTCTGTTTACAGATTCTTGACACAATTCGCTGTTTTTCCAGAACCCCCGGTACGGTCCGGCATGGTGGTTTCCACCGGTTCACCTGCCGGAGCATGCCGGAGGTACCAGCCAGGAGATACTCCCATGATTACGGAAGAGACCGGTTTGAACTTCGATCCGAAATACGAGGATCCGGAAAAGCTGAAAGCGTTGTCGCGGCGGGGGTTCATCGGCCGGATCGCCGGCGGGCTCGCCGCGGGAACGGCCCTGCTCTCCACGGCCGGAAGGGCCGATGCGAAGCCGCCGCGTCCCGAAGACCATCTCCCGGAACCCGATGACGTGGCCTACTGGAACTGGGTGGCCGACCAGTTCATCGTCCGCGACGGCGTTTCCTACATGAACACCGGGACGCGCGGACCTTCCCCGGCCCCGGTGCACCGGGCGCAGATCGCCGCGCTGGAAGGCGCGAACTCGGACTACAAGAGCTACACCAGCTACGTCTACAACAGCGACTTCCGGAAGAAGATGCGGGCGAAGATGGCGAAGTACATCGGCTGCAAGTCGACCGAGGTCGCCTTCACCAACAACACGACCGAAGGCATGGTCTTCGGCACCTTCGGCGTCGACATGGAGCCGGGCGACGAGATCGTGACGACCAATCACGATCATTCCAGCGGGGTGCAGCCCATCAACCTCCGGGCCGTCCGCCAGGGGACGAAGACCGTCATGATCGATCTCTCGTCCCCCGCGTACCACCCGCCCGCCAGTCCCGACGCGCTGCTCAAGGCCTTCGAGGCCGCCATCACGCCGCGCACGAAGATGCTCAGCTTCTGCCATATGAACTACGGCGACGGGCTCGTCCTTCCCGTGCGGGAAATCTGCGACATGGCCCGTTCGAAGGGCATCATCACCCTGGTCGACGGGGCGCAGCCTCCGGGCATGCTCGACCTGAACATGCACGATCTGGGTTGCGACATGTACGCGGGACCGTGCCACAAGTGGATGATGGCCTCGATGTACACGGGCTTCTTCTACGTGAAGGAGGACATCCTGGACCGCGTCTGGCCGACGCTGTACTCCGGACCGGTCAACGGCTTGTCCATGTACGGGCAGGAGCCCACGGGCTTCGCCAAGATATACTATGACGAGTACCTGGCGGGCGCCTCCAAGTTCGAACTGAGGGGTTCCTCCAACGCCCCGGCCCGCGTCGCCATCGACGCGGCGCTGGATTTCCACAACATGATCGGACCGGCCGCCGTCGAAAGCCGGAACCGCTACCAGGCCGTGCGCGTGGCCAACGCGCTACGCAATATGGACGGCGTGGACGTGTACAGTTCGCCCGATCCCCGCATGAGCGCGGCGCTCGTCTCGTTCAAGGTCAACGGGGTGGGCACGCGCGATCTCAACAACATGCTGTGGGACCGCCACCGGATCTATATCCGTAACGTCACGCACGACGAGATCAACTGGGACGCCAACCGGACTTCGATGCACGTCATGGTGACCGATGCCCAGACCGACCAGTTCATCGGCGCCATCGAGGAGATCGCGAAAGAAAAAAGACTTTAGTCCAGAAAGAAAAAGACTTTAGTCCAGCGCGGATCTTTGCGGATCTTTGAGGTCTTCAGGACAGAATGGGTTTGAGCGATAAATTCCGGAGGGAGGCGAAATGGCGTTTCTGCGTCACTTGGCGCTGCGCTGTCGTGATGTGGCGGTCTCGCGGCGCTTCTACGAGGAAGTGATCGGCTTCGACTTTATCGGCCGCCGGGGCAACGGCGAGGCAGTCGATCTCAGCGACGGTACCTGCAACATCACCCTGCTCCCGCACGATGATCCATCGCGGCCGACGCTCGAGGAAGGCGAGGAGTATATTCATTTCGGCGTACTGGTGGATGACCTCAAGGCCGCCTGGCACAGGGTGCGGAACTGGGGGGCGGAAGCGCCGAAGACCGTGAAGGGCCGGGACGCCATCTCCTCCGAGACGCCGCCGGAAATCGCCTTCAAGGCCATCGATCCCGACGGCAACATAGTCGATATCTCCGGAGACAGGGACGAATGGCGCGGCGCCAGGATATGACCAAGGGTTGATTCCCCGGTACCGATCAACCTCCTATGCGTATACTCAGATCGGCTGCCCTTTCGATTGACAAGTCCGTCGCGAGAGCAGCAGAATTGTTTGATTTCTCTCGCGGACGCATCCCTCCCGGCACCCTCACCGCGGCCGCGTGGCCGGGCCTGGCCCGATCCCTGGTACGACAGTTCAAACAGGGCGTCGCCGGCGTAACCGGTACGAACGGCAAGCACACGACCTGCCGGATCCTGGCCTCGGTCCTCCGGCAGGCCGACACGCGAACACTTTATCCCGAAGACATCGCGCCTTCCATTGACGAGGTTGTTTCCACCCTGGTCCAGGCGACGGACCGCCGCGGAACGATCCACGCGGATTACGGCGTCTTCGGCTTCGAGCCCGGCTTGCTGGGCCGGGCGATCAGGGTGTGCAGTCCCCATACCCTGGTACTGAACAACCTGTATGACGATGAATTGAACCGGGGGGTCGATCCCGTCGCCCTGGCCGGGGAATGGTGCAACTGGTTCGGCACCATGGCCGCGGGCAGCAACATCCTCGTGAACGCGGACGATCCGGTCCTCTGCGGTGGTTTCACGCGCGGCGTGCCGCCCCGGCTGACCTACTTCGGCGTGGAGGACGAGCGCTTGAATCAGGCGCATGTATCTACACCCGAGGCGCCATGCCAGCGGTGCGGCAACCCCCTCACCTACCGCATAGCCTGTCTGGCCCACCTGGGCGACTACGCCTGTGAAAGCTGCGGTTGGGAACGGCCGTTGCCCACGGTCTACGCCATCGACGTGGATCTGGGGGCTGCAGCATCCCGTTTCCGCCTCATCACGCCGCGGGGGCCCCTGGACGTGTGTCTCCAGCTGACGGGGCTTCACAACGTGTATAATGCAGTCGCCGCCGCCGCCGCCGCCGTCACCCTCGGGCTGAGCCCCGTGACGATACGCAAGGGACTCGAATCAGTGACGTCGACGGGAGGACGGGACGAACGGGTGGTGATCCATGAGCGGGAGGCTCGCCTGATGACCATCAAGAACAGGACGTCGCTGCATGAAGCGCTCAGAACGTGCCTGTTGGACCGCAGGCGCGGTCATTTCCTGTTTCTCCTGGACGCCTCCGTGCACGACGGGCGAAACGGGCCTTGGATCGTGGACGGCGACCTGGAAGGCATGGCGGACCGGTCGAGATCGGTGCACGTGGCCGGCGCGGGCGGCGCGCACCTGGCCCTGATGGATGAGCAGATGGACGCGGAAGAGATGGCTTCGGCCTCGGATGTCAGCGACGTATTCCACGATCTCATGCGGCGGCTCGCCCCGGGCGACCGGCTGTGGGTCCTCGCCACCGAAGGCACCATGTACGCGGTCAGGCAGGAGTTGAAGGAAATGGGGGTGCTTTGAGGGGGCGGCCGGCCAGAGCCAGGGCGCCTGGACAGTTCCAGGGGCCGACCGGTTCCGGCGTGTCCGGCCAGTGCCGTGACGTCAATTCCACGGCGGACGGTCACACCCCTGGAAGGGATAGTGATCGCCGGGCCGGAACCGGGGAAGGGGCGGATAGTAGTTGACGCCGTCCACGGCCTTGCCGCGGCACAGGTAGGCGGGGAAGTTCTCACGCTTGATGCGCGTAGTCGTGGGAATGTACCGGAGCGTCAACCCGCACCGGCGCCGGTCGGACAGGTTGGCCTTCGATCCGTGAATCAGATAGGGATCGTGCAGGGAGACGCCGCCCGCCGGCACGCTGACGTCCGCCGCCCGGGTTTCATCCACCTTCAGGTCGAGTTCCGAACGCAGCACGTTATCTCCTTCGGATACGCGGTGCCTGTACAGTTTCTGTTCCCGGTGACTGCCGGGAACGACCCGCATGCATCCGTTCTCCGGGGTGGAATCGTCCACGGCCAGCCAGATCGTGATGACCTCCATGGGTTCCAGCGGCCAGTAGTTCCCGTCCTGGTGCCACAGCACCGCCTGCCCGTCCCCGGGCGGCTTGCTGATGTAATGGGCCGCGAAGAGGGCGATGTCAGGACCCAGGAACGGTTCGATGACGTCGATAAGCCGCGGGTCGGTGCAGAGGCGGATCCAGAACGGATCGTCCACGATCAGGTGGTGATGGTACTGCTCGGGCCGGACGTCGGGGTACTTCTTTCCCATCCACTCGACATGGCCATGGGCCTCGGCGGTCAGGTCACCGTCGATGACCCCGGGCAGGACGACGTAGCCGTCTTCTTCGTATCGCCGTACGATATCGGCGCTACTCATGGGTCAGGTCCCGCTGTTCGTGTTCGAGATGCTTGCGCAGGGCGCGGCCCACGACACCGATCTGGTGCTTGAAGTCCTGGAACGTATAGCTCTGGTGAAAATCCCAGTAGCTGTTCCAGACCGCGTCCCGCTTGTCCTTGACCTCCGCGAACCGGATCAATCCGCGCCCGATCTCTGGCCTGCCCAGGTTGTCGTAGGTTTCCCGTGTGACGTAGTAGCCGTACCGGGCCTCCGCGAT
>JAPOYX010000224.1 GCA_026706345.1 Gemmatimonadota bacterium
CGCCAGGCGAGTCCCCGAGCCGATGGAGTAGTGCGCCCTGTACAGTGCATCGCCGATCAGGACCCGGTTCCCCACAGACCAGCGTTCGTTGACGATCGCCTCGAACTGCATCCATTCCGACTTGTTCTCGACCAGCGGCCGACCGTCCAGCAGGTCATCGAAGGCCTGCTCGCACAGTGCCTTGCGCCCGGCATTGGTCATCCGGTCCATGCCGAGAGCGTGCCAGCTCCGCTCGTCGACCTCTCCTACGAAGGTCCACATCTCGGGCGTATAGGCATAATAGTGCGCCACGATACCGCCTCCCCGGTAGCGCCTGAAACGCAGGCCGGACTCGTGCCCGGGGTGTTCGCAGCCGTACCAGACGAAGTAGTTGCCGCGCCTTTCATGGCGGGTGCCGAACTCCTCCGCGTGCAGCCTGCGCACCGTCGAATTGGCGCCATCCGCTCCGACGATGAGATCGTAGTCGCCGAAATCCCCCAAGTGGTCGATGCGCACCTCGTGCCTTACATCGACCCCCAACTCCGCACAGCGGCGTTCCAGGACCTTGAGGATATCCAGGCGTGTGATCATGCCGTTCGGACGGGTGAATTCCAGGGCGAACTCGCCGGCGCAATTCTCGATGACCTGCACGTTGGTCGGGTACATCCGTCGCTCAAGCGCCTGCATGGTCAGCGGATCCGCCTCGTTCAGCTTGTCGATCGCGCTCCTGGCCAGCCCCACGCCGAAGCCGTAGGTTGCATCCTTGGGATTCTGTTCCAGAACGAGAATGTCATCGGCGGTGCCCCGGGACTTCAGGAGAATCGCCAGGAACATCCCGCAAGGCCCGCCCCCCACAATGCATACTTTCACGCGACGGCTTCGTCGCGCAGCATCGCTTCGATCCTGGCTTTCAGCAACGGCTTGCTGGGCTTGCCGGAATCGGTCTGCGGAAAGTCGTCGACAACCTCTACCCGTTCGGGACACTTGTACTTGGCCATTCCCTCGCCGACAAGAAACTCCATGAGCCCCTCCACGTCCGGTGTCTCCGCCAACCCCGATGGAATGATGAAAGCGCACGCCCGTTCTTCGTAATCCGGGTCGGGCATGGCCACGATCATGATGTCGCCCACCCCGGGGTGGCGGCGGGCAGCGTGCTCCACTTCCTCGCAATTGATCTTCTCGCCGCCCCGGCTGACGATGTCCTTGAGGCGCCCTTCGAAGGAATAGTAGGTTTTTCCCTTGATTTCGCGGGCGGCCATCAGGTCTCCCGAGCGGAAAAAGCCATCGCTGGTGAAAACCTCGCGATTGCGCTCGTTCGCATCGTAGTAGCCGCAGAAGGTGTACGGCCCGCGGGAGATCATCTCGCCGATCTCTCCCGGCGCCACATCGTTCTCGGTGCCCGGTTCCACGATCCGCACTTCGTCCCACTCGGAAATCGGGCGGCCGATCGTTCGAAATCGCGCTTCCTCCGGATCGGTGGGGCGGCCGAAGGCGATGAGTCCCTCGGTCATGCCGAACAGGTGCATGCCCTTGACCCCCAGCACTTCCTCGGTCTTGCGCGCGGAATTCGTGCTGAAAACGCCTTTCACCTGCTCCAGCGGCAACAGGTTTTTGGCACCGACCTGCTGCATACGGCTGAGCGCCGCGCCGATGACGCCGAAATAGGTGGGTTTGCGCTGCTGAATCAGGTTGAACACGGTGAACGGGTCCACTGAGGCAGTGACAACCGCCTCGCCGCCACGCAACAGGGTCGGAAACACGATGCAAACCATCGCCGCGTTGTGAATGACCTGCAGCGGCATGAAGGTCACGGTGGTTTCGTCGAAGTACTCCCAGTCGGCGAACGCCTGCATGTTGTAAAGGTATTCGTTGCTGAATCGGGGAATGATCTTGGGGATGCTGGTGGTGCCCCCGGACAACTGGAACACGGTTACCTGGTAGGGGTCACGTTCGATCGCCTCGATGCGGGCGCGGGCTTTCGCCCTGTCCTGCGAGGCGATCATTGCGGCCATGTGCGCAAGATCGTCGGGGCCTTCGCCGCGAATCACCACCAGGTGCTCCATGGACGGCGTCCTGGCTGCAATGCCTCTGGCAAAGCCGGCGAAATCGAATCGCTCTTCGATGCCGATGAAATGCGCCCTGGCGCCCGAGTGGCCGGCGAGATAGGAGATTTCGGCGTCCCGGTGCGCCGCCAGCGTGCACACCGGTATCAGGTCGGCCTTCCAGCAGGCGATGAGGGCCACGACGATCTCGATGCTATTGACGACCTGGAATACAACCCGGTCCAGGGGTTCGAGCCCCATATCCAGCAACGCCCCGGCAAAGCAATCGGAGTCGTGGTCGAGTTGCGCGAACGTGATCTCCCTCTCCGGCGAAGATACGGCCACACGATCGGGCCATCGCCCCAGCGCGGACATCAGGGCCTCGGCCAGCGTTTCTTCGCCAAGCGGACCATTGGTGACGTAACGTTCGAACGCTGCTTGCGTCGGATAAACGACCCCCGGCATTGGGAATCTGACACCAGGCATATCCAGCATCCCTCAGATCGAAAGCGGCCATTTTAAGAAACAGGAACCGGGCCGGGACAACAAAAAGACCGGATACTTCCTATCACGCAAAATCAAACTGCGCGGCGATCCACATGGAGACAACCGGGACGGGAATCCGGCAATTGCGGTTGTCGGTGCTCCTTCCGGCGGGCCCTG
>JAPOYX010000225.1 GCA_026706345.1 Gemmatimonadota bacterium
ATAGCTGTTCACCCGGAACATCAAGGCCACCTGGTATTCCGTCACGGTCTGCCCTTCGATGAACAGCGGACGGGAGGATTCCGCGTTCAGTTTCACGGGGATGAAGGATTCGTTCAACTGCTTCAGGATACCATCGTCGCGGTAGGTCTTCTCGTTCATCCTTCTGCAGTTGGGACACCAGTCGGTGTAGAAGTTGACGATGATGAGCTTGCCGGAGCCTTTGGCCAGCGCCAGGGCCTGGTCGAGCCGCTGCCAGTTGGGCTCCGCCGCCTCTTTTTCGTTGCCTGCCCCCGCCGCCGCTAGAGGTACGCCAACTGTCACACTAACTGCGATTGCCAGACAGAAGGCTGCCACAATGCAGAGCGTGAGCTTGGCGCCCAGCCTTCGTCCGGTGTGACGTTCCATATCCATGATTTCAGTTTTGCTTACTTCGACGTGCGGCATGCACTGGATCCATTAGTGGGTGGTGCGCTGGGTAACGCGCTAGTCGATCGCGTGTTAACCAAAACCCTATGCGCTTTTGTTCACTGTAACCTACCGATCCCAGGCCGAAAGTCAAGCCGAAACCCCCGGTCGAACCCTCCGAGATAGGTCTTGTCATCCCCCCGTACTCCCCTCATATTACAGGGATTCGTCAACACGGCGCACTATCCGTTAATACACTCCCGGAACTCCAACAGATCCGGCGCACTGCTTGCTACGTGAAGGGCATCCATGACCATGCTCGAATCAACCTACCGGGAGGCATTTGACCAGTCGGCCGTCCTGTACGAGCGAGCGCTCGAGCGGTTCCCCAACGGGGTGACCCACGATGGCCGGTTCATGCGTCCCTTCCCGGTATATATCGATCGGGCCCAGGGGTCGAGGAAGTGGTCGGTGGAGGGCCGGGAGATCATCGATTACTGGATGGGGCACGGGTCTCTGATCCTGGGCCACAGCCATCCGGTGATCGTAGAGGCGATCGCGGAGCAGGCGGCGCGGGGCACCCACTACGGGGCGTGCCACGAACTCGAGATCGAATGGGCGGACATGATCCGGCAACTGATGCCCTCCGCGGAGACGGTCCGTTTCGTGTCCTCCGGTACGGAAGCCACACTCATGGCCATTCGTCTGGCGCGGACCTTCACGGGAAGGCGGAAGGTCATCAAGTTTCGGGGGCATTATCACGGCTGGCACGACCAGGTGCTGGACGGGGTGGGGCCCGGGAACAACCGGCCCATGCCGGGCGTGCTGCGGGAGGTGTTCGATACGCTGATCAGCCTGCCGGAGGTCAACCTGGACCGCGTGGCGGACGTACTGAAGCGCGACAACGACGTCGCCTGCCTCATCCTGGAACCGACGGGGGCCATGTTCGGCGGCGTGGAGCTGTCCGACGACATCGTACCAGGCCTGCGGGAGCTTACCGAGCGGTACGGCGTGATCTTCGTCATGGACGAGGTTGTGACGGGATTTCGTTGCGCGCCGGGCGGGGCGCAGGAATACTACGGGGTCAGGCCGGACCTGAGCACGCTGGCCAAGATCGTGGCCGCGGGGCTGAACGGCGGCGCCCTGGTGGGCCGCGCGGACATCATGGAACTGCTGGAACTTCGGGACGATGCGGAATGGCAGACGGACAAGAAGATGCTGCACTACGGGACCTTTAACGCCAACCCTCTTTCCGCGGCCGCGGGTATCGCCATGCTCAGGCGCATCACCGATGGCCGGGACATCGCCGTGGCCAACGAACGGGCGGCAGAATTACGCAAGCGAATGTCGGAGGTGCTGGCAGCCAACCGACTGGACGGCTGGCGGGTCTACGGTTCATTTTCCGGTTTCAAGATCCTGTCTGCGGGAACGGCCACCGCGGACCGCCGAAGCGACGCAGACCTGCTCCACGCCATACGGCAGGCTTTGCTCCTGAACGGCGTGGATTGCATGGGGGTCGACGGGCTTACTTCATCGGTCCATACCTCAGAGGACGTGGATCGCACCGTCGAGGCCTTCGACGGCGCGATTTCGCTGTTGCGCAGGGACAGGATAATCCCTTGACAGTGGCAGCGCCCGCGCGTAGGTTGCGCCGGTGTTCTAAGCGCCGCGTTTTATGCGTAAACGCCCATGCAGAACGCCCTTGCCGGAAGCGCTTCGCAGAACGTGATGGCAAAGGATTTCAGAATCCTACACAAAACCGTTTAGACTAACCGATTACAAAAACCATTTCCATCCGATACAAACAATCATTTCAATTCAAGGAGAGAAGACATCATGGCGACCGAAAGAGCTGGTGCGGCGACCTTTCAAGGCAACGGGCTGACCCTGGTCGGTGACGAAGTAAAGGTGGGCGATGCAGCACCGGACTTTTCCGTGCTGGGCGATGACCTTTCCGCCGTTACCCTGGCGGACTACGCAGGAAAGGTGAAGGTTATCTGCCTTGTACCGTCCCTGGACACGCCGGTCTGCGACACCGAAATACGGCGTTTCAACCAGGAGGCCGCGGGCCTGGGCGACAACGTCGCGGTGCTGGCGGTCAGCACGGACCTGCCCTTCGCCCAGAAGCGCTGGTGCGGCGACGCGGGCGCCGACGACGTGACGGCGCTGTCCGATCACCGGGACACCTCGCTGGGCGTAGCCTACGGCGCCGTGATCAAGGAACTGCGCCTGTTGTCGCGTGCCGTTTTCGTCATTGATGCTTCCAACACCGTGCGTTACGCGGAGTACGTGACGGAAATCACCGAGGAACCGGATTACAACGCCGCGCTCGCGGCAGCCCGGGCCGCCGTCTGAGTACGGGCCAGTCAGCGCGATCCGGCCAGACCGACCGGTAAACTGCGATCCAATCCTGAGAAGCGGCCGGGGACGATACACCACCCCGGCCGTTTTCTCATTTTCCAGACGAGGTACGAAATCATGGCCGAACTCACCTATCACGCGCACGCCAGTTTTTCGCTGTCCGACGGCAGCCATGACCTGCTGTTCGACCCCTTCATCACCGGCAATCCGCTGGCGACGATTTCAGCGGACGGCCTGAATCCCAACTACATCCTGCTGACCCACGGACACGGCGACCATATCGCCGACGCGGTGCCCATCGCCCGTCGATGCGGGGCGACGATCATCGCCTCCTACGAACTGGCCAACTACTGCGAGGCCCAGGGCGCCGTCACGCACGACCTGGGGATCGGCGGTTCGAACACCTTTCCCTTTGGACGGGTGAAGCTGACGCAGGCAACCCACAGTTCCTCGATCACCACGGACGACGGGACCATCGTGTATCTGGGCAATCCCGCGGGTATCATCGTCGACTTCGACGGAAAGACGATCTACAACACAGGCGACACGGGACTCTTCGGCGACATGGCCCTGATCGGGCGGATGGAGAAGCCCGACGTGGTGATCATGCCCATCGGGGACAACTACACCATGGGTATCGACGACGCCGTGGAAGCGGTCCGGAT
The DNA here is from genome assembly GCA_026706345.1 of Gemmatimonadota bacterium. Classification (NCBI taxonomy): domain Bacteria; kingdom Pseudomonadati; phylum Gemmatimonadota; species Gemmatimonadota bacterium. Next base: position 3,432 of record JAPOYX010000225.1, read on the forward strand.
GATCGGCGCCGGAACCGTAATCCCGGTCCACTACAATACCTTCCCTGTGATCGAGCAGGATCCGGCCGAATTTGCCGAAAAGGTGGGCGATCTGGCCCGCTGCATCGTGCTGGAACCGGGCGAGTCGGTCGAGTTGTAGGCGGCGCAACAAGTCCAGGATCGTCGCGGTCCACCCCGACGAATCGGTCCAGCTGTTGGCCGCGGACAGATTTCAGGCAAGTTGCCGCGCCGCCAGCTTTACTGAAGCCGCCTGAGCCGCATGGCCATCATGGGCGGAGTTTCCCTGAAGTTCGCCCACGACAGCTCGCGATCGGCCTCCAGGCTTTCATCGAAGGCCCTCTCCTCTAATCCATCCAGGACGAACCCCGCCTCAAAGCACGCGGACAGCAGCACGGCCAAGGGGCGGTGGAAGTAGTATTGCGGTACGGGCTGTCCGACGATACCCAGGCCCTTGAAGGGTTGCGGCGTCAGGTAACGCTCGATCTTGATCCCGAACTTCCTTATCATCTCCCCGTCGCGGTCTTCCTGTTCCGCGTAGCGTACCGCGCAGGGCGCCTGGAAGCACGGGTGCGTAAGGCTGCACACGAAGACGCCGCCGGGCTTGAGGAGACCGCGGACGGCCTCGAACATCGGTCCGATCACGGCCATGTCCATGACGGCCATGTTCGACACCGCCGCGTCGAAGACATCCCCGCCCAGCGCTTCCAGCCGCTCCGAATCCGTCACGTCGATCACCTGGTAATCTACGCTGCCCGCGTTTTCGTTTTCCGGACATCCCTCCGCCCGTTCCACCGTACGCTGTCGGGCGCGTTCGATCATTACGTCGCTACCGTCAATCGCCGTGACCCGGGCGCCCAGTCCGGCGAGATACCGCGAGAAGTTCCCGTTCCCGCACCCGATGTCGAGCACGCGGTCACCGGACTGCACGGCAAGCAGACGCTCCATTGCCGGCCGTACCAGCAGATTGTGGAAGTCGTTGCTGTGCGCGCCCATGTAGTCGTCCCAGAACGCGGCGTTCTGGTTCCACCTCTGTTGCGCCTCGCCGGCCAGTTCCGGCCAGTCTGATGTGGGCATAACTGCTCCTGTGTGAAGTCCCGTTCAGGTCTCACGTTCACGCGGAACCGTCATTTCGTTGAACAGTGAAGAGAATCTGGTCAGGGAACGGAAATCCCGCTACTCGAACACTCGCATGGGCGGATCTTCAACCGGCAGGCCGTGTTCCGCGGCCCACGCGCGCAGGGGCACGTCGTCGCCTTCCCAGGGTTGGCAGAACAGTTGCGCCGTGATGGGATCCATGCGTTCGAGCACGTCTTCGGGAGGCGTCGGATGCTGCTGGGCCCACCAGCGGTAGGCGTAGCTTACGAGGAGTACCTTGGTGGTGTCGCGGGTGAAATTGACGGCGGGCGTGTGATAAGTGCTCGTGCTGAAGATGTAGGCGTCGCCCGCCTCGAGCGCGGGCTCGATGAATCCCGGCGGATCGAGGGAACCCTTCTTGAACCGCAGCGCCTCGTTCAGTCTGTGGCTCCCGGGCACGAGCATGGTCACCCCTGCATCGGGCGATGGGAAGTCCGTCAGGCAGTAGCCGACGCGGACCGCTACGGTCCCCCGGATAGGGTGGTCGGGCGTGAAGTTGTTCAGGTCCCGGTGCCAGTTCCGGAAGGAACGGCCGTCACCGTCGGGATAGATCGGCTCGTCGGAGGCCGATTGGGGATACTTGTAGATGAGGTGCCCTCGCATGAGGTGGATGTTGTAGGAGAGCAGTTGCACTACCAGGGGTACCGTGCGGCTGTTGGTGGTGAGCTCGACCAGGGCGTCGTCCTCGTAGAGATCTATGTACCGGTTGGCATAGTAGTTGTGTACGGGGCCGGCGGTTTCCATGAACCGATCGCCGACGGCCACCACCCGGTTGCGGAGATCATCGTCGAGGGCGTTCTTGACGATCAGGTATCCGTGTTTGCGGAAGTGCTCGCGCTGTTCCGGGGTAAGAGGTGTGAACTCCATCGCTTGCGATTCCTGAAAGAACGTCAGTGGGTTTCCGGCGGCATGAACAAATATAGAAGCTGGCGCATAGCTCGTCAACACTCCCCTCGCCAAACGACCCGCCAACCTCCCAGGCCGCATACGTCCGGCTCCCGAGCCGCGCCACCGCCCTGCCAGCAAGCCGTTGACACCCGTTCCCACCTGGTATATGTTCTTGCCGTTTCCCCGTACCCAGGCGACCGCGCCTTACCTTTCAACCGACTTGCCAGACCGGAGCGATCCATGCCGAGGAACGACGCGATTTCGATCACCAGCCCCATGCCTCCGCCGCCGTGGGCCCTGCTCGAACGTGAACTGATCCGGGCCAACAGCGAGCACACACGCGTGTTCTTCGACCGGTACTTCGACGAACGGGGCTACCTGCTCTGCGTCGAGCGCTGGGGCGCCCTGGACGGACCCGATGACGCCATCGAGAACCTGACCAATGTGCCCGCCCTCTACCTGATCGGGGGTTCGGATGACCTCGTGGCCATCTGCCAGAAGGCCCAGGAAGGCCACTTCCGGCAGTACACCGAGGCCCGGACCGAGGAGGTGGAATTTGCCCGCGAGGGCATGTACTACCGGGAGTTCCCCGTGATGTTCGACTGGGCCCATCACCAGGAGGGCAACGCCGTGACGGGGACCATCGGGCTGTGCGACCCCGGCGACGACCGGCATATCCGGCGGCTCAAGCGGTTCGCGGGGTTCTTCATGGAGGGCGACGACCTGCCCGGACAGATCGAAGTGCCCAACTGGGACCCGGAGCACAGGGTCATCCGCAGCATGTTCAACGGCAGCCGCGGGTCGCTCCTGCGCAGGACCACGCCCCTCGACTGGGCCGGCGACCGTATCGAGGACGGCCGTTTCATCCTGGCCCACGGTGAGCGGCATTACCAGGACATGCTGGACCACTACATCGGCTACGACGACGTGGCCGGGGATCATCCGTTGAACCTGGCCGCCACCTGCATGGCCTTCAACGCGTACGTCCATACGAAGGATACGAAGTACAGGGACTGGCTGCTCGGGTACGCCGACGCGTGGGTGGAACGGACCCGCGCGAACGGCGGGATCATCCCGTCGAACATCGGCCTGGACGGCACGATCGGCGGTGCCGCGGACGGACGCTGGTGGGGCGGCGTCTACGGTTGGGCCCATACGACGATCACGCCCCACACAGGCGAGCCCAAGAGCCGCCTCGGTGTCGCCCGCTGCCTGGACGGTTTCGGCAACGCGCTCATTCTGACGGGTGACCGGCGCTACCTCGAACCCTGGCGCACTACCCTCGATGGGGTCAACGCGAACAGCAAGGTGATCGACGGCGTGGAGATGTATCCCCGCATGCACAACGACGACGGCTGGTACGAGTGGATGCCTGAACCGTACGATGACGGTGCCCTCGAGCTCTACTACTGGTCCATGGACGAGGCGGACCGCGGCCGGGTGAAGAGCCCCTGGATCGATTTTCTCGAAGGAAACAACCCCGGATATCCAGTCGAAGCGCTGCAGCGGGACATCGGCGTGGTTAGGCGGAAAGTTCAGGACATGTACAACGATCCCACTACGCCCGATACCCGGCTGTCGGACAACCCGAACAGTTTCCGCCCCGCCACGGTCGACGCCCTCGTCGAACTGACCATGGGCGGTACGATACCCCGGGTGGGACGACCGCTCCACACGCGGCTGCGCTACTTCGACCCGCGCCGCGCCCGGCCGGGCCTGCCACCCGACGTAGGCGCCCTGGTGGAGGGACTGACCGCTGACGAGACGCGGGTAAGTCTCGTCAACCTCAACCAGCTCGAGCCTCGGACGGTGGTGGTACAGGGCGGCACCTACGGGGAGCACCAGTGGACGACCGTCCGGGTCGACGGCGGTGAAGCGCGGCCCGTGGACGACCGGGTCCTGACCGTGAATCTGGCGCCCGGCGCCGGCGCGCGCCTCACGATCGGCACGTCGCGGTACGCCAATGATCCCACGGGCGATTTTCCCTTCTAGGCCGGTCCCGTATGCGTCGGTGCGTTTCCTCCTCGTCCGAACCCATAGGCGACGAACGACATTCTTCATTGAAGTGCTTCGGAATTCGTGATCTCCCGCACGCTTTTTTCGTAGTCCATCACATTTTACACGGATTTAACCTCCGGGAAATATCCCTGTAACAGACGGGAGCTATATTAGGATTTCATTTTCGTGTGGCAGTTTCAAATCCATCACAACAGGGAGGATTTCCGTATGTCCCTTAGCGGCATATTACGTATCGCTGTGTGCCTGGCGCTTGGTATTCCCGGCCTGGCCCTCGCGCAGGAAGAGGCGGCGGCCCCGGCGGCCGTTTTGAACACCGGGGATACCGCCTGGATGCTGGTCAGCTGCGCCCTGGTGCTGCTCATGCTGCCCGGCCTGGCCATGTTCTACGGCGGGCTCACGCGCACCCGGAACGTGCTGGGCACCATGATGCACAGTTTCGCGGCCATGGGCATCATGGGCGTGCAGTGGGTGATCTTCGGATTCGCCCTGGCCTTTGGCGCGGGCACGATCATACCGGGCGTGCTCGGCTGGAGCTCCGAATACTTTCTTTTGAACGGCGTCGGTCCCGGGACCCTCTGGGACGGGACAAACATTCCCACCTATCTGTTCGCCATGTTCCAGGGCATGTTCGCCATCATCACCCCTGCCCTGATCGCCGGGGCCATCGCCGAACGCGTGAAGTTCGGCGCCTACTGCCTGCTGATCCTGCTCTGGGGCTTCGTGGTGTACGAACCCCTGTGCTACATGGTATGGAACGCGGAAGGCTTGCTCTTCAAGGATGGCGCCATTGACTTTGCCGGCGGTACGGTAGTTCACATATCGTCGGGCGTGGCCGGTCTGGTGGCCGCGATGGTGCTCGGTCCCCGGCTCGGTTATCCTTCCCGGGCCATGAAGCCCAACAACCTGACCATGACGCTCATCGGCGCCGGCCTGCTCTGGATCGGCTGGTTCGGCTTCAACGCCGGTTCCGCCGTGTCCGCGGGTGAAACAGCTGTCCAAGCCCTGACGGTGACCCAGATCTCCGCCGCGGCGGGCGCCGTGGGCTGGATCGTGACGGAGCTTATACATCACGGCAAGGCCTCGAGCCTGGGCATAGTCTCCGGCATCCTGGCTGGCCTGGTTGCCATCACGCCCGCCGCGGGCAGTGTGACGCCGGCCTGGGCCCTGGTATTCGGTTTCGGCGCCGCCGTGGTGTGCTTCCTGATGGTGCAGCTCAAGGGCAAGCTGGGCTACGACGATACCCTCGACGTCTTCGCCATTCACGGCATCGGCGGGATGTTCGGCGCGCTGCTGGTCGGCCTGGTCGCCACCGACGTCGGCGGGTGGTCCCAGTTCCTGATCCAGATCAAGGGCGTGGTCATCGCCATCGCGCTTTCGGCCGTCGGGACCGGCGTGCTCGTGTGGCTGATCGATCGGACGATCGGGCTTCGCGCCTCGGACGAAGATCAGCTGGTCGGCCTGGACCACTCCCAGCACGGCGAGGACGGTTACGGTCTGACTCACCTGTAGTCGGCCACGGAATCAGCGCGGTGCACGGGCAGCGCGAAAACTGCCCGATTCTACCTAAGGACTATTACTTCAGGAGACGTCAGACCCATGAAACTGATCATAGCCATCATCAGACCGGAGAAGCTCGACGACGTCCGGAACGCGCTCGTCGAGAAAGGCATCCCCGGCATGACCCTGTCCAGGGTGTCGGGACACGGCCGCACCGCCCACCGCAGGGGACTCTACCGGGGACAGGAAATCGACATCCCCCTCGCGGCCAAGATCCGCATGGAAATCGCGGTCACGAACGACCAGAAGGACGAGATTGTGGACCTGATCTGGCAGGCCGCGAGATCCGGAGGCGACAGGACGGGGGACGGAAAGATATTCGTCGTACCCGTCGAAGAGAGTGTCCGCATCAGCAGCGGGGAAAGAGGCGAGGACGCGGTGTAGAGGAGTGGTGTGGACACTTGTAGGGGGCAGTGTAGGGGAATGTGTTGTGAGACCGCCGGTCCGGTGGTTCAGTCGGGCCGGCGGTTTCTTTATTATAAGGCCTTAAAGCGCCTCCGCCCGCATCCTGAGATCGCCAACACCCTCCGTCATGGCCTGCAGGCGGGGGCGTTCGGATCGCAGGATCCGCTCGTGGGGTTTGAGCGCGTCGGGACTGTACTGCATAATCGACGCCAGGTGGGCGTCTGTGGTGGGTCGGCAGGCGTATTTCAGGGCGATGTAACGCCTGCGTCCGGCCTTACCGTACACGGCGTGATAGAGACTCTGGCTGAAGGCCACCGCGTCGCCCGGATCCGTCTCCACGGGGTGACAGGGGACCTCGCTGCCGGTAGCGCCGAAGAACGCCGGATCATTCAGGCCGTGCCGCTGCTGGAACGGTGACAGCTCCTCGTGAAATGGCGAGCGGTGTGAACCCGGAATGACGCGCAGTGCCCCGGCATCCTTCCGCATCGGGTCCAGGTAAATCATGATCTTGATGCGAAGGTAGCCGAGTTCTCGTGGTCCGGGACGGTCCGCGTGCCAGTGATGATGGGGCCGGCGCGTCATGGTGCCCCGTACGCCTTCCGATCCCATCCACATCATGTCCTGCCCCAGCAACTGCGTCATGGGCGTGTAGAGGCGGTCATCTTCGATCAGCGGCAGGGTGGCGGAGCGCAGCTCGAGGAACGGCGCGGTGGAAACCTGCTCCTCCCCTTCAGGCGTGTGGCCCAGTTCCGCCGTCCAGATCTCGTCCGCAAGGCGGCCAATCTCCTCGATCTCTGCGGTATCGAAGATCTGCCGAAGTACGATGAAACCGAACACGCGGAACTGATGAATCTGGTCTTCCGTAAGCATGAATGCCCCCTTGGCATTCGCGGGATAAGTGCCCATCCCGGTTCACAAAGCGTCCACGGCCGCGATCCTCGTTTTGACTGCTGATGTCAGGCGCCATCGAATCACAACCCGAACCGGCGAACGAGTAGCAGGCTGTACTCGCGCGGACGCGCGTAGGCGATTTCCGCATAGCCCGATCCCGTGGTCAGTGACGAGTTTCCGGTGACGGGATACACCTCGTTCGTCGCGTTGCGAACGCCGGCAACGGCCCTCCAGCTACCCGTCCGCGGTTGAAGCGTGAGCGACGCGTCCAGATTGACGACGCCGTCCAGTTGGGCGATTTCCCGTGTATTGATGGCATCGAAGAAAGCGCTGCCGCGCCGGGAAACGTCCGAATGGATGAGCACCGAGTATCCACCAAGGCCGAATGCGTATCCGAGGCCCAGGTTCGCTTGCACCGTGGGCGTGTACGGCAATTCGTGCGCCGTGGTGACCGCGGTGGTGGCGCCGAGCAACGTGAAGTCCTGCGAAATGGACCGGATGCGGTCCTTGAGATAGCCTGCTCCGCCCTGGATCCGCCATGACCGCGTGGGCGTCCACGTCCCTTCGATCTCCGCGCCGCTGATCGTCGCCTTGCCGGCGTTGAGCAGAAACGGCACGGGACCGAGTCGGTAGATAAACTGCATGTCTCGATAAGCCGTGGTGAAAACAGCGCCTTGCATCCGCAGGCCTTTGTCGGGCAGATTCGTTTTGAAGCCCGCTTCCCAGCTCAAAGCGCGCTCTTCATCGAATGAATGGAAGTTGTCGAGGAATTCCTGCGACGCCACGGTGGCAAAAAAAGAGTTCCAGCCACCGCCCTTGAAGCCCTGCGCGTACCTGGCGTAGGTCATGAGTCCGTCAGACCAGTGACAGTCGACGGCAGCGGACAGGGTGATAGCGCTGAATGACCGCTCGTACAAGCGTTTGGGCAAGAACTTGACCTCCGGCGCGGCGTGGACGAATTGATCCGGCGTCGATCCCCTGGTCTCCGCGGTTCGACGTGCGCCGAAGGATGCTTCCAGTCTGTCCGCAACGTGCAGTTTCCATTCCCCGAATACCGCCCAGGCGCGGTTGGATACCTCATTGTAATTCGCAACCGGCGAAACGTAAATGGCCGGGGCTACGTCAAGGGCATCTTCCACTTGCTCCCTGAAATAGAAAATGCCCGCAACCCCGGAGAATCGCCCGCCGGAAAAAAGATACTGCAATTCCTGGCTGAATTGCGCGCCATCGCTTTCGTAGTGCGTATGCAAAACACTGAACGGCGTATTGTCCGCGTCGCGCCTCCCCGTCCAGTTCAGTGTTCGCCAGGCGGTGATGGACTTGAGTATCGATCTGGCGCCCAGTACGCCGGTCACGTTCAACGCGAGGCCCTGATTGTCGTAACTGCTTTCCATGGGCGCCGTGCCATGGTTCCGGAACGGACCGGCGCGCCACTGATTGTTCACGCATCGCGGGTCTGCGTTCTCAGCGGTATAGCCCACCGGTGGTCCGCCGCCGATATCGTCCCCGGTAACCGGATTGAAGCGGGGGCCAGGTCCCGCGGATAGAAAAAACGCGTCCGGACAGCCGCCCTCCTGACTGCGAATGGCACCGAAATGCGCGGCCGGCACGGGATTCGCCGGATCGGTGTTATTCCCGTAAGCCGCGAATACCATGGGCGAACCGTTTTCATCCGCCCTGGCGTAGTCGAAGCGCAGTTTCGCGCGCACCGTGCTGGTAACGGAGTAATCGGCTTTTACGAAAATGGATAAATCGCGCACGTCGCCGAGATCGAGCCCGTCGGACACCCGCGTCACATATCCATTCTGTCGCTTAACGCCGGCGGCGATTCTGGTCTTCAGATTCGGGGCCAATGGGGCGTCCAGCGCCCCGAACAGAGACCATAACCCGTCGCTGCCCAGGCCAAGCCTTGCGTCTCCGCCCCATACCGACCCCGGATTCACCGTATTGAGCAACACGGCGCCGCCGATGGTGTTGCGTCCGAAAAGCGTGCCCTGGGGTCCCCGTAGAACCTGTACGTCGGCAACGTCCCGCATCGCCATGGCGCCGCCCACCGACTGGCCTCGGTACACATCGTCCACATACAACCCCACGCCCGGGTCCACGCTCGCGGCCGGGTTCAATTGACCGATACCGCGAATGAATACCACGGAAGACGCATTGTTACCCGACATGGGCGCGTTGTTTGCGAACTCCAGGTTCGGGGTCGTCTTGGCAATGTCCTGCGTCGAGGTCAATTGCCGGCGTTCCAAATCCTCCGAAGAGATGGCGGTCACGGAAACGGGAACATCCTGTATTTCCTCGTCCACGCGACGGGCCGTCACCGTGACTGTCTCGTGGGTGAAGGCGATTTCCGCCTCAGCGGCGGAAAGCGTGTCAACGGCGGCTGGCTCCTGGGCGGTGGACCGCAACGCACAGAGTGCCAGCGCAATAGTCATCAAATGCGACAGCGAACGTGAGGTCATAGGAAGGTCCTCCCAATCGATGCCGTTCGGCATGCCGATCATTCAGCTCGTTTGCTGTTCTTCATTGCTTTCATTAATAACAGCTTCGATATTACATCGCCAGTGGTTTAACCGGGGAATACATCGCCATCAGTTTGACTGGTGTTTACCGTATTCTACGGTGGTCTTTGTCGGCGCCGCGCTCGTCACAGCACGGTGTGATCTTGCAGGTACGAGTTCCCGGGAGGACTATGTCGCGGGCTGAGACCGGGTTTCTATGTCGCTGCGCAACTGCCGGCAGCGCTTGACCCGGCTGCGTTCCTTCCCTAGATTAACCGGGCGCGATTGCACGGTCCGGCAGGCAATACCGTCGATCCGCCAAACGAATCATATTCCATTTACAGGTTGCAGGTGGACGATGCCATGGCCCTTACCGAAGGCAAAACCGTTAACGGCAAGAAAGACGGCTACTGGGTCACCTACTACGCCAACGGCAACAAGCGATCCGAAGGGAACTACCGGATGGGCGTGAAGGACGGGAACTGGATCCAATACTACCGGAACGGCAACAAGACGAGCGAGGGACGCTTCAGGAACGGCCTCAATGAAGGCTGGTTCACTTGCTGGTACGAGAACGGAACCAAGCAGTGGGAAGGCGACTACGGTCCCCACGTGGGAAAGTCTTACGACGGTAAAAAGGAAGGCCAGTGGCTGTGTTACTCGGAGAAGGATGGCGAGACCGTGTGGCGGATCATCGAATACAAACACGGTTCGCGTACGAAGCCTGACGAGCATCCCCTCGGACCGTGCTCCGCGTGCGGCGAGCCCATCCACGATCCCGATACGGACCTCTGTCCGGCGTGCGCACGATGACCCCGACACGGACCTCTGTCCGGCGTGTGCGCGGTGAATCGGGAACCCCTGTTTCAGCGTGCCGACCGCCCGGTAACTTGATTACTTGATGTAAGCCCCGCTTCCGAAGGGACCGACTTTCCGTGAAAACCCGGATGACGCGCCGCGCATTTCTGCAGTCGTCGACTGTCGCGGGCCTGGGCCTGGTGGCAGGCTGCAACCCGGCGCCGTCACCCGGCGTCATCTTCAAGGGCTGGGTGTACGAACCCGACCTGGTCCGGGAAAACCTCGACTACTTCGAGCAGCAGACCGGCATCAGGGTGGACTACAACGCGGTGTCGGGCAACTACCACGACAAGATGGTGGCGCTGCACGTGGGCGGAGCGCCCATGGAGTGCTGCTACGTGCGCGACGACGATTTCGCGGAATGGGTCGAAGCCGGATGGCTGCGCCCCTGCGACGACCTCCTGGCAGCCGATCCCGATACGGCCGCAGTGACCGCGGACCTCTTCCCCTACAACCTGTCGTCTATGACGTACGGCGGCAAACGGTATGGGCTGCCCTATTATACCGACTTCAACATCTGGATCTACAACGCGCCCATGCTCGAAGCGGCGGGGTTCGACGTCCCGGCCCGCACGCTGGACGAGTTGACCGAACAGGCCATCAAGGTCCGAGAGGCGCGGGTCCGCACGCCGGACGGGGACGTCATCGAATATCCGATCATGCTGAACTTCCGGCAGAGCGTGCTTGGATTCGCTGACTGGTGGACGCTCAACTACGCCAGCGAGGCGTCGCTGTTCGACCAGGACTTCAATCCCATGTTCCCGGACGACGAGGACCGGCGGGCCGAGACGATTCTGCAGTGGCTCACGGACGGGATTCACCGTCACCGCATCATCTCCCCCTCGTCGCTGACCGCGGGGCAGATGCGGGATCACGTCGCCAGCGGCCGGCAGGTGTACGGCATTCTCAACAAATACGACCTGGAGTACGTGAACAACCGCCGGAATTCGGCCGCCGCGAACGATGAGCTGAAGCGTCAGGGTTCCGACGCGCAGCACGCGAAGGTGTACCGGATGGCGCCGGTGCCCTCGATCTCGCCGGAACAGACCGGGACCCTGGGCTGGACGCGCATGTACTGCTTCACGTCAAGAGGCCGGGATGACCGGATGCAGGACGCCTGGGAACTGATGAAATTCCTGGGCGCGAAGGATGCGGAAGGGAAGTACTATACGGCGCGGCGCTGGTTCAGGCTGCGGGGTCTGGGATTCGCCTACCGGTCGCTGCTGAACGATCCGGACATTGTCGCCCAGACGGAACAGTGGGGCGAGATCGACAAGATCCGGGAACAGTCCCGGTACGTCCGGCCGCGGGAGAATATCAAGGCGCCCTGGTTTCCCGATTTCAAGATCTACTACCAGCCGGAGATCCAGAAGGTCCTTCTGGGACAGCAGTCTGCCCGCGACGGACTCGGAAAAATCGCGCGGCGCTGCCAACAGTTGATCGCGGAGTGGAGCTAGCAGACGAATCAGAAGGCGCTGCTGTCGGTAGTCGCGGAGCGGCCTGGAAGACACAGATATGACCGTACTGAGACCCTCCATTTTCATGACGCGGACGCGGGACTTCCTGCCCCTGCTCCTGAACCTGCCGGCGGTGATCCTGCTTATCGCCTTCATCGCCTATCCCATCGGCATCTCCTTCTGGATGAGCCTGCACCGGTACAACCTGCGGCGGCCGGACCAGGTGTACTTCCACGGCCTCGAGAACTACGCGACCATCCTGGCGAGTTCCGAGTTCTGGAACGCCCTGTGGATCTCGCTGTACTTCACCTTCATGGCCGTTCTGCTGGTCATCGTGATCGCCATGGCTATCGCCCTGCTGCTGCACGAGTCCTTCCGCGGCCGCGGCGTCGTCCGGGCCCTGTTGCTCATACCCTGGGCGATCCCGGGCGTGGTCAATGGCCTCATGTGGGTGGGCCTGCTCGGCGATTACGGCGCATTCAATGCCATGCTGGAGGACTCGGTTGCCGCCATCAACT
>JAPOYX010000226.1 GCA_026706345.1 Gemmatimonadota bacterium
CCAGCTTCCTGCGCTCCGCTATGCGGTTTGCCGTCGGCCTGGGCGGGGTCCCGCAGCGGGTCGCGCCCGAACGGCATCAGATATTCGCCTCCATCCGGGTTGGGAATCCTGACCTCAAAGCCGAAGCCGAGCGGTTCCCCCCGGTAATTGGCCCACGCCGTGGGCATGGCTGAGCGATATCTGGCATCCAGATATTTCTCGAACATGTCTTCGGGTTCGATAATATGGGCATCGCTGTCAATGAATCCGTGTCCGTTTGGCATGGTATATTTCTCTCCCCTATGCAAAATGCGGCAAGACATCCGTACCGAACCGCTCAATACACCGCATAGTCTCTGCGTGGCCGGGACCGCTCGGACAGCGTAGCATGAGAATCATATACTGGCACCCGGTTGCGTGCTCGTAGCGTTTGAGTTCGGCCACGACCTGTTCCGGCGTGCCGTAGATCAACCGGTTCGGTGCGACCCGCTCGCATGTCCATTCGGCGTCCGCCGTGATTTCTTTCACCCAGGGCTCCCACTTGGCGTTAAAGCGGCCCGAGGCGAAAAAGCCCAGCCGCAGGTAGAAGAGGTGATAGTCCTTGACGTGCGGCCACCAGGTTTGCTCAAGCTCGGCCCGGCTGTCGCCGACCCAGGCATTCCGCAGCAGGGCAATTTCCACCCGTGGATTCCCCGCCTGCCGCGCCGCAGCCCGGTACATCTCGGACCAGGCCCGCATCACATCGAAGTTGTGGAGCGGGTCCGACAGCCACCCATCGCCAATCCGGCCGGCGCGTGTGAGCGTAATCGTTGACATGGCGCCGATCCAGATCGGCGGCTGACGTACGGGCCGGGGGGTGATGGTGACATCCTCAAAATTGAAATGCTGGCCGTGATGAGAAAACGTCCGGCCGCTCCACGCCCGTCTGAGAATCTCGACCGATTCGGTAAAGCGCGTTGCCGCGGCAGACAGCGGAATCTCAAAGGCGTTGAATTCGTGCTCAACCAGACCCAGGCCCGCACCAAGGATAAAGCGCCCTTTAGCGATGGTGTCGATCACGGCAATTTGCTCGGCAATATGCAGCGGGTGATACAGCGGGAGCTGGAGGATGCCCGTGCCAATCTGCGCGCGCTTGGTATGCGCTGCCAGCGCCGCGGCAAAGGTGAGGGGCGCGGGCATATAACCGTCCGGCATCTGGTGATGTTCCGGCAGGAGAAACAGCTCAAAGCCGGCCTCCTCGGCCAGGACCGCCTGGGCAAACACCTCGTCGTAGAGCCGGGACAGGTACTCCCCGTGGGGCGGATCCTGGAGGGTGAAAATCAGTCCGAATTTCATGCTCCGCCCTGGGTCTGACACTCAGCCAGATAGCGCTGCAACACGTATAGGCCATCCGGTGTGAACGGCTCGGTCTGGGCCAGGTGCAGAATATCAGGCACGGCCATAAACGCGCCGCTCTCGACTTCTTCTTCCTGCAGGACGATTTCACCATCGTACACGCACGAGAAGACCGCGCCCCACACCCGGTTGTGTGTCTCCTGATGATAAAACCGAAAGAGCGGTGTCCAGGGAACGCCTCGGATGCCCATCTCTTCTTCAACCTCGCGGAGAGCGCCCTGCGCGTATTCTTCGCCCGCCAGCACGACTCCACCCGCGGCCGGGTCGTAATAACCGGGAAAGATATCCTTGGTCAGGGTCCGTTTCTGGACGTAGAGGTGGCCGCGCGAGTTAAAGACCAGCACATACGTGGCCCGATGAGGCAGGGCTTTGGCGCGCATTTCCTTCCGCGGCGCGGAGCCCACAACAGTGTTGTTCTCATCAACAATGGCAACGATTTCCTCGGCAGCGCCCATGTGGACGAAACGATACTGAGGGGCTCGGAGAGTGTCAAGCGAAAGCATGAGGGGCAGGGCCACCCCGTCCCTCTTCGATCCCGCCGCGCCATACAAACAATCCATCTGTATCTTGACAGATTAGCGTACTTCTGGAATAGTGCACCGTACCAACTTCCAGAGGACGCCCTACGTCGGGTCGCCTATGGAATACAAGAGCCACACAAAGGCGTGGGAGTCATGACCCGCGCCGTGGCGAATAAAT
>JAPOYX010000227.1 GCA_026706345.1 Gemmatimonadota bacterium
ACACCACCGACATCAGCTTGATCAGGATGTTTAGCGAAGGTCCGGACGTGTCCTTGAAGTGATCGCCGACGGTGTCGCCCACGACCGCGGCCTTGTGGGCCTCCGAACCCTTCTCGTATCGAACACCGTCGATGGTCAGCCCTTCTTCGATCATCTTCTTCGCGTTGTCCCATGCGCCGCCCGCGTTGGCCTGGAAGATGGCCATCAGTACGCCGCAGACGGTGACGCCGGCCAGAAGACCGCCGAGCGTCTCGGGACCGAAGATGAATCCAACGGCGACGGGTGTCAATACGGCCAGCAGCCCGGGAAGGACCATCCGCCGGATGGCCGCCTTGGTGGAAATCTCCACGCATTTCGCGTACTCGGGCTTGCCGCTGGCCGCCTCGAAGACGTCCCGGTCCTCCTGCGTCCAGTCTCCTTCGTCCACCCCGTCATTCTTCTTCATTACCGACAGCGCGGCCTTAAGCTCCGGGATGGCGTTGAACTGCCGCCTTACTTCTTCAATCATGGCCATCGCCGCCTGTCCCACGGCATTCATGGCGAGCGCGGAAAAGAGGAACGGGAGCATGCCGCCCACGAAGAGTCCCGCCATGACGCGGGGATTGGCGATGTCGATACTCGAAATGCCCACCTGCACCATGTAGGCCGCGAAGAGCGCCAGCGCGGTCAGGGCCGCGGAGCCGATGGCGAAGCCCTTGCCGATGGCCGCGGTCGTATTGCCCACCGCGTCGAGCTTGTCGGTCCGCTGCCGGACCTCGGGGGGCAACTCGGCCATCTCGGCGACGCCGCCCGCGTTGTCGGAAATGGGACCGTAGGCGTCCACCGCCAGCTGGATCCCCGTGTTGGAAAGCATGCCCAGGGCCGCCATGGCGATCCCGTACAGCCCGGCGAAGTAATAGGCGCCCATGATGCCCGCGGCGATGATCAGGATGGGGATGGCCGTGGACCGCATGCCGATACCCAGGCCCGCTATGATGTTGGTGGCGGTACCCGTAACGGACTGTCTTGAAATAGACGTAACCGGACCGGTATGGGTTCCCGTGTAGTGTTCGGTGATCAGCCCGATGCCGAGCCCGGCCAGCAGGCCGATCGTCGCCGCGATGAAGACGCCCAGGCTCGTGTAGGTCTCGCCGCCCAGGGTGAAGTCGCCGGGCAACAGATAGTCGATGAGCAGGTACATGACGGCGACCATGATGGCGGAAGAGCCGAATTCGCCCTTGTTCAGCCCGGACTGGGGATTGCCGCCCTCCTTGACCGAGACCATGAAGGTGCCGAGGATCGAGATGATGATGCCCGCGCCCGCGATGATCAGGGGCAGCGTGATGAAGACCGGGTCGTATACGCCCGCGACGAGGATGCCTGCGCCAAGGACCATGGACCCGACGATGGACCCCACGTAGGACTCGAACAGATCGGCACCCATACCGGCCACGTCGCCCACATTGTCACCCACGTTGTCGGCGATGGCCGCCGGATTGAGGGGGTGGTCCTCGGGAATCCCGGCCTCCACCTTGCCCACCAGGTCGGCGCCCACGTCGGCCGCCTTGGTATAGATTCCTCCGCCCACGCGGGCGAAGAGGGCGATCGACGAGGCGCCCAGCGAGAATCCTGAAATGACGTTCAGGACCCGGCCGATGCCGGATTCGTCAATGCCGAAGAGACCCGTGTAGAGAATGAACAGGCCGCCGAGACCGAGTACGCCCAGTCCCACCACGTTCAGTCCCATGACCGACCCGCCGGCAAAGGCCACGTGCAGCGCCTGGGCCAGACCGGTCCGCGCCGCGTGGGTCGTCCGGGTATTGGCCCGTATAGCCACGCGCATGCCCAGGAACCCGGCCAGACCGGAGGCCAGCGCACCGGTGACGAAGGAGAGCGCGATGAGGGCGCTGGACTCGACTTTTCCCATGTTCGCCACAGCCAGCAGCGCGGCCACGACCACGACGAAGATCGCCAGGACACGGTACTCCGCCTTGAGGAAGGCCATCGCGCCCTCGGAAATGCTGGCGCCGATGGATTTCATCTTATCGGTTCCCTCATCCTGTCCGTTTATCCAGGCCGTCCTCCAGATGGCGTAAATCAATCCCAGCAGGCCCGCGCCGATCACACCGTACATCAACTCGTTCATATTCCGAAACCTTCTCCCTTGAAATCAGTCTCCCTTGAATAACGCGCAACCGTTACTCGATCGGCAGATGAATGTAATGCGAACGTCCACACACACAGAGGGCGGGTCTGGAACCCGCCCTCTGTTCTACCAAAACTGCCAGAAGGTATGCGCCGCAACGACAACCCGTTGGCGACGCTTAAAAACCGACCTCAGCGTAATCTGAATACCACGGATTGCGCAACCCATACGGCTACCGGCCGGTTATTCTGGATCGCGGGCGTGTAGATCGTCCGCCTGATTGCTTCAATCGCCGCTTCATCCAGGCCGGCACCGACGCCCCTTGCGAGTCGCGTTTCACGAACCCTGCCTTCCTTGTCGACCAGTATCCTGACGATCACGGTACCTTCTATGCCCGCCTTGCGGGCAAGTTCCGGATATTCAGGCGAGATCGGCGTAGTTGGCTTGGGACCGACCTCGAAGGGCACAAAGGCATCAGGCGGAGGCAGCGCATCATCCTCAATGGCGATATTCTCTTCCTCCGGCGCCTCGATGATGATGTTCTCTTCCTCGATGTCCTGGATCACCGGTGCGATGCTCTGGCTCATCTCGGTCTGCGTGGCGATCGTCATCTCCGCGGATACTTCGGCGTCATCCACGGGTTCCGGTATGCCGATCACCGGCTGCGAAGGCGCCTCCACCGGCACCTCGGGCATTTCCGGCGCGTCGGTGAGCGCCGGCGGCGGCCCCAGATCGGCGTACGTCACGATCGTGGTCGCGTACTGCCGGCCCCTCTCCTGATACCACCAGACGCCCCAGTAGGTACCCAGGGCAATCAGGTGAATGATTACGGCTGCGAGGATGCCCCGCTTGGCGTTCCTCTGGTAGAAGAACTTGATCGGGGATTCTTTCTTCAGAGGAAAATGTTCGACGCTGAGCAGCGATCCGATCATGAGCCAAACACCTCCTCGTACTTATCCTGCTCCAGGACCGTTATGCTGAAACGGTCGATGGCGCCCAACTGCAGTTCGTCCATGACATTGACCATCTGCTCGTAGGGACTCGTGCGCTGTATCATCACCAGGGTCACCAGCTTGGATTCGCCGTCATGCTCCTCGGCGTTCTCCGTTTCCTTTTCCTTGATGAAGTCCTGGACGTCTTCCAGCACCAACTCCTCCGGCGTCATGTCCCGGCCGATCTGCCAGAACATGCGGTCGTCGTCCAGCATGTAGATCAGCAGCACGTTCGATTCCGCGATCTCGACCTTGTCGTCCTTGTCGGGCGGAATGTTGAGCTCCATGGTCTGCGGCGCCCTGAATACCGTGGTGACCATGAAGAAGATGAGCAGGAGGAATGCGATGTCCACCATGGGCGTCATGTCGATGAAGATCTGGTCGCGCGGCTTTTTCTTCTTGGCGCCTTCCTTCTTCCTGTCGCTGGCTTTCTGAGTGCCCTGGACAGCTGCCATGTGTCATCACCTCCTTACCAGGTCGTGGTTGACCGGTCGCAGGCTGGTCGGCTCATCGTCAGACGACGACCCGCCGTCGTCCTCGAAATTGGTCACCAGATTGAACCGGGTGTTGTTTGTTTTCTGGAGGATCTCCATCATGTCGCTGATAACGCCGAACTCGGCATCCTTGTGCGCCTTGATGGCGATTCGCAGCCTGGGGTTGCGGATTCGCGCTTCCACCAGCGCCCTCTCCATGTCCGACATCTCGATCGACACCTCGGGCTGGGGCTCCAGCCGCCAGAACAGGCTGTTCTCGGGTCTTGGACCGACCGTCAGGATCACGACGTCCGATTCAGGCAACTTGATCACCGAATGCGATTCGGGCAGAAGAATGGGAATCGATTCCGGGGCCTTGAACTGGGTCGTGGCCATGAAGAAGATGAGCAGCAGGAAGGCGATGTCCACCATCGGCGTCATGTCGATCATCACCGGCTTGTGTTTTCCGTGCGCCATATCTTAAGACTCCTTAATGCCGCCCGATTAGGCCCGGCCGGTAAGAATGGCCAGGACTTCCTGTGCCACTTCGTCGACGGCGTAGGTGAACATGTCCACCTTGTTGACGAAGTAGTTGTACGCTACGATACCCATGATGGCCGCGGCCAGCCCGCCCGCCGTGTTGATCAGCGCTTCGGAGATGCCGAGCGCGAGTTGAATGGCGTCCGGCGCACCTTCGTTGGCCATGGCGGCAAAGGCGCGGATCATGCCGATCGTCGTTCCGAGCAGCCCCACCAGCGTGGCGATGGTGGCGATGGTCTGCAGCGCGATCAGGTTGCGTTCGAGCAGCGGAGTCTCCAGGGCGTTGGCTTCGTCGAAGGCCCGCTTGATCTCCTGCACCTGCCGGTCGCTCGTCAGGTTCTCATCGGCGATGGTCTCGAAACGCTCGAGGCCTGCGCGCAGCACGTTCGCCATGGTACCCTGCTGAGCATTGCACAGGTTGACCGCCCGGGTGACATCATTGTTGCGGATCGCCCCCATGGCGTCCTTGAGAAAGGCCACCTGCGACCGCTTCCCGCGGGCTTTCTTCAGCGTCAGCGAACGCTCTATGATGAAGGTGATGTCCAGCATGGTGAGCACCATGAGGCCGATAACCACCGGTCCGCCGTCCTTTACGAACTGGGGTAGGAAGTACTCGAAAATGATGTAGGAAACAATAAAGCAAAGGACGATGATGATCATGATAAAGGCGCCTGGCCGCATATCAATTTCTCCTTAAACTTTGTTCTGTTGCGATAGTGAACGAAATACCAGAAGCAATCATCTCACAGTGAACTAATCCCTGCCAGATAAACCGAGAAACTGCCGTGCTGAAACGAGTCCTTTTAACTGCGGCGGGACAAACGCCTTGCTTGACCACCACCTTTCCATCCGTGTCCTGTGTGTCGCCTGCGAACAGGCGCATGTTTTGATATCCGTATGCCGAAATATCCGTATGCCGAAACCCCGACTGCCGACAGCACAGTGGGGCCGTAGTATGCCCGATTCTCAATCACCCTGCAATTGCTCGTAGATCTCCCGCACGGTGTTCAACTGCTCCCGCGCCCTTCCATTGTTCGGGTCCAGCTTCAGGCACTCCCTGTAGTGGCGGATCGCCGGGCCGAGCTGTTGGGAATTCGTATAGGCCTGGGCGAGCAGGAGATGGTAGGAAGCCTCGTCCGGTTTCAACTCGATGGCCTTCCGAAGCCGGCCGATGGCACCGCCCCAGTCCTCGTTCATTACCCGATCGAATCCAAGCCGGTAATAGGCTTCGTGATCGGAAGGATCGATTTCGAGCACGCGCTGAAGCGTCGTGCGCGCGTTTGAAAAGTCCTCCAGAATCAAGTATGCCGTACCCAGGTATTTCAACGGTTGGAGAATGGACTTGGGATCTTCTTCAGCCTCTTCGGCCTTGAGGTTCAGGGCCTGCGACAATGCGTCCCGGGCGACCGCTCCTTCGCTGGCCACCAGTCCGGCGATACCCATGTTCAGAAAGGCCGTGTAGGATGTACTGTCATGGGAAACCTTGGCGCGGTACATGTCTATCGAAGCGGCGTAGATCTCGGACCGCTGGTCCCGCTCGACGTTGCGGCCCTCGCCGTAGATTTCCCGGCCGAGATTGTAGTACACATTGCTGAGCGTTCGTTCCACCCGTTCGTCTTCCGCCGCCTGTATCGCCGGCTCCAGCACCGCTTTGACGGCCGTCACGGCCTGCGCGTACTGTCCCTGCTTGATGAACGAACGTCCGTAGTAGGCGTAGGGATTCTGATCAGTTGGATTGACCCTGATAGCCTCTTCGAGGTACGGAATGGCCTCCTCGTACTTCTCCTGGTCGAAATAAACCAGCGCCAGCTGGATGTAGGGCTTCTCCGACGAACCGTCCAGTTCGATGGATTTCTTCAGACTGGCGATGCCCTCGTCGTACAGGCCCACCTCCGGTTGCGTCTGTACCCAGCCCAGGCTGTAATGCAACTCCGCGTTGTCCGCGTTCTGCATCAGGGCTTCCTTGTAGGCGTTGACCGCCTCCGTGTACATGCCTTCCGCTACCAGGCCGTCCCCCATAGGCAGATAGGCTTCGACCTTGCCCGGGTCCAGTTCGACGGTCTTCATGTAGTGAGGCACGGCCATCTTGATCCGTCTTGTCTTGTTGAGCGACTCGGCCAGCATGAAATAGGCTTCGGGGTTGGTCTGGTCGAGGGCAACGTATTTTTCCAGCGGTTCGACGACAAGAGGATACCGTTCGGCGACGAACTGGATGAACCCCTGCTGGTACCAGGCGTCCTGCAGGGTGGGATCGAGTTCGGTTGCTTTCTGGAATCCGGCGAAGGACTCGTTCCACTGCCGCGCCTTGAAATGCAACTGGCCGATGCGGTAATAGGTCATGGCCGCGTCCGGGGAATCGGGCTGCATGGCGAGGGCCTGCCGGTAGTTGGTAATCGCCAGTCCCCAGACGTTCTGAGCCTCGTAAACGTCGCCCAGCCCCCGCACGTACAGCGGGTTCTGCGGGTCGACCCCACGAGCCCTGGTGAAGAGTACCATGGCGCTCTGCAGGTCATCCTGGGCAATGGCCAACTGCCCCTGGGCATAGAAGAATCTTGCGTCTTTCTCCTTGGTGCGCTTCAGGCCTTCCCGGATCGACTTCTCCGCTTCCTTGAACTGGCCCTTCTCGATCTGCAGCAGACTTAGCTCGAACCGGGCGTCGTGGTTTTTCTTCTGCTGGTCCACGGAGATGAGGAATTCAGACAGCGCCTCGTCGTTGTGCCCCTGCCGCTTGAGCGCCATGCCGAGCAGGTAATGGGCGTCCGTATTCTTCTTCCCGTTGCTCAGCACATCACGGAGCATGGAAATGGCTTCGTCGTAATTCCCGCCGTCGTAGGCCGCCCGGGCGGCGCCCACGCTTTGCGCTTCCACCGTGGCCGGCGCTCCGGCCAGACCGGCCAGCAACAGCACGCCCAAGGCGAGGAAGACGCCGCGGCAGTTCCTGCGGTACACTCCTGCGATCCACATTATCGATACCTCCTGTTATGCTATCGATTCAAGCGAAGAAGCCCAGGTCCGTGATGCGACATGGGCGTCCTCGTTCAGTCATTCCGTCAGCTTGACCACCCTGACCGGCATGGTCGCCGGTACGATTCCTCCATCGATTGCGAGCTGCTGTCCCTTTACCGCGGTCAGGAAGGTTACGAATCCCGAGACCAGATTTACGTCGAAGGACGAGCTTTTAAAATAACACAATACAAACGGACGGCGCAGCGGATAGAGTTTCTTATGTGCCTTGTTCGGTTCTTCCAGGATCTTGTTCTGAGTAGGCAGTATATATTGACCGCCTTCCTCTTCAGCCACGCGGATAATCTTGTAGTACCCCATCGTCTGGGCGTGGGTCGTCATCAGCAGGCCCGTGATTCCGATCGCTCCGGGATGGCTGCCGGCCAGGCCCGTCAAAACGGCCATCGTGCTGCAGGGATAAACGCCGGCGCCATATTCCGAATCACCGAGCACGCGATCCTGAAAGACTTCGTATGTACCGGAATTCCGATCCCTGACCAGGGGACGGATCAGAACGTCCCTGCCACCTGCCTCCCGCCAGTTGGTAATCTTTCCCGTGTAAATGTCCTTCAACTGCCCCACGGTCAGTTCGTCGACGGGATTGTCTCCATGAAGGATAACCACGAGGGCGTCGTGAGCTACCGTCCTGGTGACAAACTGGCGCTCTCCGGTCGACAGAGCCGCGATCTCCGTCTCGTTCGGCTCCCGGGACATCACCGCCATGCGGCTCCGGCCCTCGGCAAGGTCCACCAGCGCTTCCCGCGAAGTCGTCCGGCCCACGTCGACGAAGGCTTCGTTGTACGTCAGTTCGAACTTCTGCGCCGATTTTTCTATGTAGGGAAAGGCGACCTCCGCGCTGGCTACTCTGATGTAGCCCTTTGTCGCGGTTTCATCGGGCTCACTGCAACCTGCCGCGAGTACGAGACAGGCTGTGGCCATGCACGCTGCCAGGTTTAGGATCCCGAGCTTTTCCATGAATCATCCTCTAGGATCGAACGGGTTTCCTGAGTCCTCTTTTCGGAGTAATAGGCTGAAAAGAACCTGAAAACCCCGTACAGGATGAGCACGCTGCCGAATACCAGCCTCAATTGTTCCGTCTGAATGAAGACTGTCAGGAGATTTCCGGTCACGACCAGCACGCCGGTCACAACCATCGCCACCGCGACAAGGTAGCCGAGGAACTGCCGACATGGAGTGGAACGAACCAT
>JAPOYX010000228.1 GCA_026706345.1 Gemmatimonadota bacterium
AGGCCGCACGGCCGCTGGCCCTCTCCCGGCCTCTCCCGCGAGCGGGAGAGGAGGTTTGCGGCAGCGGACCCGTCCTTGCGAAGCTCCGTCCTCCTGCATCCTGCATGTCGTCCCTCCATCCCGTTTCGTTCCACCTCGTTCCACTCCTTCCACCGCCCGGTTCCCCGGAGCGGCGGGACCCTAATTCGCGCGTATCCTGCGCGGGCGCAGGCGCGTGTCGGCGTCGGCGCGGTTCGCGCGCCTGATTGCCCGCGCCCGCCCGCGCGAAAGCCAACCCGAATACAGGACGCACTTCTCCTGTCGGCTTCTCAGGCGTTTTTCCGCGCCGGCGCCGGCGCCGGCGCGGAAGAGGAAGCAGCCTCCGGACGCCGCTTCCTCTCGACCCAATATAGACGATGATTCACTTTTATCAAGCTAAAAGGGAAATATTTCAGACATTGTGAACGAAATTCAGTTTTCGATACTGCCGTCCTGCCGGCAACGCCCATTCCCGGAGTCCGGTTCGCCGGGCAACCGGAGACGGGCGCGGCCCTGAAACGGACCGAACGAACGGACCTTCCAATGCACCTGACGACCGGCGTTGTTTGCTGATGTATTCTCCGGCGCAGCGGAGGTAGTCATGGCAGATGGCAAACCGGATCCTATGGCTGGGAAGAGGGTAACAGATCGGATCAGGCGGACTGCCGCGACCGTCGGGGCGTCGGTCGAGGCGGTGACAGACACAGCTGCCTCTGCTGTCCGTGCTGGTGCTACCCGCGCCGCTGGGGACCTCTCTGCAGCCGGGACGGTTGCCGCGGAAAAGGGTGGCGCCCTCGTTCGTTCGGGAGCGTCCGGCATTGCGGTCGGTTTCGGCGTGGCCAATGAAACCCTGACCGGTTTTGCTGAGAGTCTGGACTGGAGCACCATCGACCCCACCAGGTACCTCTATGCCGGCACCAGAGGTGTCAACAGGAGTCTGGAGGAGGCTCGACTCGTGTGGGAGTCGATTCCGGAACAGCTGCGTGCTCTCGGCCCGGAGGAAGTGGCGAAGCGTCTCGACGGTTTTGACTGGAGCCATATCGTTCCCTACAGCAAGGGAGGCGGCAACGAGGCGACGAATGGGATATTTGAATTTGCCGGACTGAACCGGAGCCGGGGCGCGGAGCAGATGACCGGGGCCGAGATTGAGGCGGCAGCCCGGGTTCTCTCGGAAACCGCGTTTGTCGCTGCGCTCGAGAAAGTAGCGTCACGCGTATTCGTCGGCGCTGCAGCCGGCGCTGCCGTAGCTTGCGTGGTCTCCGGTCTGGAATACGGTCTCGCGTATCAACGCGGCGAGATCACCCGGGAGGAAATGTATCGGCGCCTGGGCCGTGCAGTGGCCACATCCGCAGGCGCCGGTGCAGCAATATCTGGTGTCATGGCCGTTGTCGCTTTGACGTTCCCCGCCCTCATACCCCTTGCGGCGCCTCTGATGATGCCGCTGGCGGTATTTGGGTTCTGTGCTGTTGGCGGCAAGGTCGTCCGCCTCGGGAAAGGGTGGTATGAACTGTATCGAGAGGTTTCCGGCGCCAAACTCGCCGACATGCTGCCGGTCCGGAAACTGTCGACACCGGAAACGACCTGATCGCTGGCCATTGGGTGCGGAAACAGGTGATTGTCGCAATCTGCTTGAGTTGTGAAGGACTGCCCCTCCTCGCATGACAAACCTTTCCCGAACAATTGCCGAATTGATTGCCACCGGGAAGGAAGGCGATCACTGGGACTTCAAGCGTGAGCAGCATTCCAAGGCGGGAGACCTGATCCACGACATTGTCTGTCTCGCCAACTCCACGCGACACACCGGGGATCGTTACATCATCTATGGTGTGGACGACACGGGCTCGGTGATTGGCCTACAAGCCCCATCCAAAAGGAATCAGGCCGACATCGTGCATACACTATCGACTGCCGGCTTTGCCGGCGGGGTCTATCCCGACATTTATCTTCCTCAAGTTTCACTACAAGGCCAACAACTGGAGGTTCTGGTCATCAAGG
>JAPOYX010000229.1 GCA_026706345.1 Gemmatimonadota bacterium
GCTCAGGTGCCGTCAAAGACTAAACGCCCTGCGGCGTTCTGGGCCTCGATCCGGGCAGCCATGTCGGGCGGCAGATTGATCGGACGCTCGTTCGGAAATTTGTCGGCCTCGACGGCCGGACGCATGAAGTACTCGTCCGGGTGAGAGACGGCCGCCTGGGTCTTGATGGAGGTATCGAGATACCACTGGCGACGCATGAAGTCCGGGCTGAAGAAGACCGTTGATTCTTCGGGTTTCCAATCCATGAGCCTGTGACTGTCGTTGACCAGATAGGACATGATGTCCGTCCGCAGGTCCCAGTGGGAAATAAACAGGGTGCCGTAACCCAGTTCTTCGAGCGCAGGATTGAAAAACTCGGCCAGCCTCACCTCAATATGATCCAGCTCCCCGTCCGGCCCGTATTGCTCGCCGCGCAGCGGGTAGAATGAGGACTTCTCCAGCCAATAGAGAAAACGGGGCATGTAATAGTCGGGCAACCACTCTTGTCGTGCTACCGCCTCAACCACATAGCATTCGACCCCCCCGTCCAGGGTATAGTGCGGAAAGACCTCACCCATCAGCTTGATATTCGCGGTCTGTACGGCCCGAGACTGTCCGGTTTCCCCGTTCCGAAGGGTCACGGTCGGGCGCGTGTTCGGAAAGCGGACGGTCCGGTACAGCACGTCCGTACCGATCAGTCGCCAGGAGAACTCCCAGGCGTCCCGTCCCCAGGCGTCGTCCGGGGTGAGCGCCATGTTGGGGAAATTGCTCTGACGACGAAACGGGGCCTGGTGGCGTACCCGTCGAATGGAAGACGAGTAGGCGAAGCGCTCCTCCTTGGTAATCTTTTCCTTGTCCGTCCGATACCGAATCGCCAGCCACTGACCGCCTTCGGCAGCGGGCGGAGCAATGGCCTGACTCAGCGAGCGATAGATCTCTTCACCGGGGGCGGCGGACAGGACTTTGCGCACTCCGCTTGTTTCGGAATCATAGTTGACGAAGGTGATAGAAGTGCCGGGGTTGAGCAGTACCCCTTGCGGCGCAATAGACGCCCAGGAGTTGGCCACGACCGATGACCAGCGCGTACGCGGCGTGAATTCCATGGCGCGGTAGCCCATTTCCTCAGCCGTATACGGCGGGACGAACGGATAGGCTTCGGCTGGAAGATACGGAACCTGGGCATGGCGTGGCGTGTCGCCCTCGAGTTGGACCTGGGCCAACGCTTCTTCTGACATCTCTTCGACTGTTTTCCAGGTTTTTTGAGTCGATTGAGTCGATTGGGTCTGTGGGGTCCCGCGGTTTGGCTCGGCTCTCAGGCCCACACGAGGAAACACGAGGACACCACAGATAATAAGCAGAACACAGCAGGCTATACGGCTACGGGACATGAGTACCACCCTACCCCAACATCAGTGTTGCAGCACTATAAAGTCTGAACATGCATTCAGCAATATAAGCAACGTGAATTCTTCGTGAAAATTGTAGTAGTTTTGGTTATATATGATGAAGAAGCGGAGGCGAAGGCCGGGTCGCGTTGACCCGGACGACCCTTATCCTGGAGCCAGCAGGTTGAGCGCCTTTCGGGTTGCGACCAGGCGGTCTTCGTTCACCGGGCTGACGGCTAGGACCGGCATGGCCGCCCCGGCTTCGTGAAAGGCGGCAAGCTGCTCTCGACACTGGCTGGGGGGACCAAACACGCAGACCTGATCGACCATGTGTTCGGACACGCCGGCGGCCGCGGCGCGGCGGTTGCCGCTTTTCCAGGCCTCTTGCATGGCGGTGACTTCAGCCCGGAAGCCGCAGCGTCGCCATTGTTTGCGATAGAAAGGCAGATTCCCGAAAAACGCCAGATTGTAGCGCGCTGCGGAGCGGGCCTGCTCAATATCGTCTGAAATAAACGTCGGGATGCTCACAATACATCCCACCTGGTCCGGGTCGCGTCCCACGCGCTGCGCCGCAGTTTGGGCCGCCTCAACAAGCTGCGTCAAATAGGGCAAGGCCGGCAGAAACGGCATAATCCCATCAGCCAGCTCGCCACCGACTTCGGCGCTTTCAGCGGTCACCGCACCGACA
>JAPOYX010000230.1 GCA_026706345.1 Gemmatimonadota bacterium
GCCTGCCGAGAAGCAAGGAAGTAGTGGATTTTCTTTTTGCCCGGGAAAGGGGTGATTCGCGCGCACCGGCTTGCCCGCCGGCCCTTCGGGCTTGGTGCCCGCGGAGAGCGAATAATAGACCCCGTCCTTCTTCCAGATGCACGGATCGAATACGTTGTACGGCGCGGGCGGACCGTCCTTCGGCGGCATGGGGATGACGGGACCGCCGGTGACCTTCTCCCAGTTCAGGAGCAGGGGATCGCTGGACACGGCGACCATGTTGCCGGCGACTGTCCCGTGGTACATGGCGATCACGCGGTCTTCCTCCACCAGCGTGGCGCCCGAGTAGCAGCAGCGCTCCGGGTTCGGATAGATGCAGTAGGGCAGGTCGCGCCAGTGGACGAGGTCGTCCGAAATGGCGTGTCCCCAGTGCTGTCGGGTGTCCTCGGGCGGGTAGGCCTGGTAGAACAGGTGCCAGCGTCCCTGCCAGAAGCAAATCCCGTTGGGGTCGTTGAGCATAGCCTCCGGATTCACGTAGTGATACGCGGGCCGGTGGGGATCCCCCTCGTAACGCTTGCGCGACGCGTTGAGGCGCTTAAGGAGCGGATTGTCCGCCAGCGCGGCCTCCTGCGCCTCGAGGGAATCACCGGGAAAGGTGTAGTATGGAACGAGGGACGTGTAATCTTCCATGGTGCGCTCCATTCGCGAATCGGGTTTTTTCTTCAAGAGCGGGAAACTTCTGAAACCCAGGAATCGACCAGAAACCGGGCTATGGAATCTCTGCGGGGCAGGGCATAAGCCGCCGACTCGTCGCCCCATTCTCCGAACCCCGCGACCTCCTCCGCGGTGAACCAGCGGGCCTCCACGAGTTCCTTCGTGTTCACCACGATCGCTGTGGTTTCGGCCCGTGCGCGGAACCCCAGCATCAGCGACGAGGGGAAGGGCCAGGGCTGGGAGGCCTGGTAGTACGCGGCGCGCACGCGGACCCCGACCTCTTCGAACACTTCCCTGGCCACCGTTTCCTCCAGGCTTTCCCCCGGTTCCGCGTAGCCGGAAAGGGTGGAAAACACGTTGGGGGGCGGCCTGTGGTGATTGCCCAGGAGACACAGGGGCGGGCGGCCATCTTCCGGCCAGTACTCCACCAGCGTGATCACCGCGGGGTCGATACGCGGAAAGACGTTCCTGCCGCAGCCCGCGTTCTTGCACCGGCGCCGGTGACCTCCTTCCAGGCTTTCGGCGGCGTGACCGCACCGGCCGCAGTACCGGTTCCGGCGGTGCCAGTACAACATCCCCCGCGCATACGCCAACAGCGCGGACCCGCGCGCGTCGATGGACGGACCGGCGCGCCAGAGATCCTGGAACTTACCGCGACTCCCGACCGCTGCCTCCGCTTCCTCTTCCTCCAGATCGGAAAGGTCCACCGCGAAAACGGCGCGGTCTCCCTCCATGCCCAGGAACACGGTTTCACCGGCGGCTGCCAGTAAGTCCGCCGCGGTGCGATCGTCGCAGACCACGGGAGCCGGAAGGGAACCCGCCTTCCCGTCGTCGATCAGGCTCAGGTCGCGCCAGACGGGTATGACGCGGGTGCCGTCCCGGTCCAACCGCCCGGCAAGCCATTCCGGATCGCTGCGCCGCTCCTCCGCGCGATTCAACGGGACGTCCGCGAATTTCAGCACCGGATTATCCATGGGACCCATGCTCCGCCCCGGCGATCTACGCCGGTCGGCCGACGTTCGGCCGCTCAGGTCCGTACACCACGCGACCGACGGAAACCGTGCTACAACACCGCTTCCAGCGTGTTGACGAAGGCCTCGTTCTCCGCCTGTGTGCCCACGGTTACCCGTAAGTAACCTTTCAGTCCCCACCACATGGCGTCGCCGATCCAGACCTTCCGCTCCTGGAGCGCACTGAATACGGATTCGGCCTTGTCCCCGAGCCTGAACAGGATAAAGCAGGCATCGCTGGGTGTATACGCGATGTCCAGCCGGTCGAAGGCTTTACCCAGGTAGGTTTTACCTTCCTCCACCGTCCGCCGGCTCCGTTCGTAATGACCATGGTCGTCCAGCGCGGCGATGGCGGCGTATGCGCCCAGGTTGCTCGGCGGACCGCCCAGATTGTAGAGCGACAGTTTCCTTCTCAACCGGGGCGATAGCACCGCATACCCGACGCGCAGTCCCGCGAGACCGTGAATCTTGGAGAACGTCCGGGAGACGATCACGTTGTCCTGTTCGTGAGCCAGGTACACCGCGTCGCGGTAACCGGGATCGGACGTGTAATCGATATACGCTTCGTCGATGAACACCGTAACGTGCGAAGGCACGGACCGCACGAAATCCGCCAGCGCGTCATGGTCCACCACCGTACTGGTGGGATTGTTGGGATTCGTGACCACCACGATCGTCGTTTTGTCGTTAATCTTCTCGTACATGGCGTTCAGGTTGTGCCGCAGGTCCCGGGTCAGGCGGACGTAGTTGACCTTGACGTCTACCCCTTCTTCCTCCCCGAACCGTTTCCATACGTCCGCCGTATCGAAGTAGGCGGGCTGGGCCTGGACCAGTTCCGCCTTGTCCCGGACCGTCGCCAGGCCCACGGCGTGGAGTATCATGCTGGAACCAGCGCTGAGGACCACCCGGCGGTTTTCCGTAACCTGTTCCCAGTTGTCCCACGTCGTCTCGGTTACGGGCAGGCCATGTTTCCGTTCGAGGGCGTTGATCAGGGTCTCCACCGGATCCGGCATGAAACTCCAGTGGTAACGGTTCACGGCCAAAATGCGCCCGGCAACCGCCTCGACCGCGCGAGGCGATGGTCCCAGGGGGTTTTCGTTAGACGACAGGTTCACGTAGCCCGGCTCGATACCGTGACCCTGAATGTCCTCCGGCTTCTTGCCCGACAGCAGCGCCTGTGCCATGACCAGGGGATCGATGGCCAAGGCACCTAGGCCGCCCAGTAGCGACCCTGCGATGAATCCCCGGCGCGGCAGGTTGGAATCTGGTCTCATGACGTCTTCAACTCCTTTTTTCCACGTTATCCAGAAACAGTATGCGAATTAATGCTTTGCCGGGACTAAGCCCTTATCTTCTTTACCGTTTCCCGGATGCTGTCCGACAATATGTCCAGCATGAGGTCCGTCTCTTCCCTCGTGATGACGAGCGGCGGCGCCAGGGCGATCCAGTTGGGATCGAAGCGCGTCAGCAACCCCTTCTCCAGCGCGTTTCGGCCCACTTCCACACCGAACCTGCTCGACGGATCGAAAGACGCGCGGGTTTCCGGGTCCGCCACGAATTCGACGCCGGCCAGCAGCCCGCAGCCCCGGATGTCGCCTACGATTCCGAATTCCCGGAGGTCCTCCAGCCTGCACCGCAGGTATTCGCCCATCTCTCGAGAGCGCGCGCAGAGGCCCCGTTCCTCGATCTCCGTGAGGTTCGCCAGGCCGGCTGCCGCGGCCAGCGGATTGCCGCCGTAGGTGTGGCCGTGGGAAAACTCTACCTCGTCCTCCTCTCTGCCGAGGAAGGCGGCGGCGATGGAATCCCGGAAGGCGATCCCCGCCAGGGGCACGTATCCGCTGGACATGCCCTTGCCCATGCAAAGGATGTCGGGCGTTGCGTCGAAGGTCTGGGCCGCGAACATGCTGCCGGTGCGGCCGAAACCGGTGATGATCTCGTCGTAAATCAGGAGGATTTCGTGCCGCGTACAGATGTCCCGAAGCTCGGCGAGATATCCCGGCGGCGGCATGATGATACCCCCGGTGTTTCCCACGGGCTCCAGGATGACCGCGGCAATGGTTTCAGCGCCTTCCAGCTCGATGAGGTCCTCCACCGTCCGGGCGCAGAAGATTTCGCAGTCCGGGAAGGTCTTCTCATAAGGACACCGGTAACAGGTCGGCGGATGGACGTGCAGGAAACCGTGCAGCGTGGGTTCGAACATGGTCTTGCGCCGGCGCGTTCCGGTGGCCGACAGGGCGCCCATGGTCGCGCCGTGATAACCGTGAAACCGGGAGATCACCTTGAACTTTCCCGGATTGCCGGTCTGCCGGTGGTACTGCCGCGCCAGTTTCATGGCCGCTTCGGTAGCCTCCGAGCCGCCGGACAGGAGCTTGACCGTATTCAGGTCCTCCGGCGTCACTTCCGACAGCCGCCGGACCAGTTCGATGGCCGGGGGACTGGTGGCGTGAAGCGGCGGCGCGAAGGCCA
>JAPOYX010000231.1 GCA_026706345.1 Gemmatimonadota bacterium
GCTCCTCCAGGACATTGCGAAATTCCCCGTCCCAGGCCTTCTCGTTCGCAAGGCCAGAGATGCGTTCGACGAGGGCCTCCGTCGCCGTGGCTGCCAGTTGCCGCATTTCCTGCGGTGTCATCGTCAAGTCGCCCGGCCCCGTCCCGTCCATCGTCAATCCTCTATCACGCGTCGCAACGACCCTGTAACGTGGGTCCGACGCTTCTGCAACCCAGCCTCACGGCGGCCATCCAGCATGCCACATTGCCACGGGAATTATTTACGATAGTGCCAAATACCCGGTAACCCATTGAAGTGATTATTTATTCCCACGACTCCCGAACCCGGAATCCAGTCACTGCATGATAGTTCTGCGCGCCATTGCGCTCCGGAGCGCAAATTCGGACATGGTGTCAATGGCAGCACGCCGAGGTGATCTATCGGAAGAGCTCGGTTCGAATCCAGTCGTCCGCTTCGGCTGATACGCTGAGATGACCACTCATCGCTATCATACAACGTATTGAAAACATGGTACAATATCCCAGTTACATGATGTCCTTCTGACGTCAGGGACAAAGAAGGAGGTCCGCTGATGGCACGGCCCACAACGCACCTGGAACATCGTACAGAGAGGGCATTTCCCTGATCGGGTTGTTCAACACGTTTCCCGACGACGAGACCGCCAAGGCGTGGTTCGAGAACAGGCTTTGGCCCGACGACCCCTACTGCCCCCCCTGCGGCTCTACTGACGTTCAGTCGGGCATCACGCCCGGGTCCATGACGCACAGGTGCCGAGCCTGCCCGGATTAGCGGCGGTTCAGTCTGAAGACCGGCCGCGTCACGAAGGGGTCGAAGCTTGGCCACCGCATTCCAGCCGATGCGTGTCGTCGAGGACCCAAACGCGTGAATCCGAGATCAATCGGAGCTATGGCACTTTCGTACATTGGTCCCATTGCCACCGTGAACCCCATGGGAGATGCTCGGGCAACGGCAGGTACTCGGAACTTCGTCCCGTCTCGGGCGGTAGCGGTCACGGTGTGCTGTTGGCCATCTCCGGCGAATCCAGCAACCGGCAAATGCAGTAGGCTGCCCCGCTGAATCCACGAACGCCGGGGAGACAGCGACGTGCCTCAGAAAATCACCCGTTCATTCAGGGAGTTGGTCGCGGAGGCCGACGCGGCGGTTCGCACGCTAGATGTAGGCGAGGCGATCGCGCTGCACGGGAACGAGAATGTCGTGTTCGTCGACTTGCGGGATATCCGCGAAGTGGCGAGAACGGGGACCATTGCCGGGGCCCATCACGTGCCGCGCGGGATGCTGGAATTCTGGATCGATCCCGAGAGCCCGTATCACAAGCCGGTCTTCGCCGAGGACAAGACATTCGTGTTCTACTGCGCCGGCGGATGGCGCTCGGCGCTGGCTGCGAAAACGGCCCAGGATATGGGCCTCCGGCCGGTGGCGCACATGCAGGGCGGGATGGAGGCGTGGATCGAGGCAGAAGCACCGATCGATCCGCCGAGGGAGCGCAAGGGCCGCTGACGCGGGACAGGTTCAAGGAGCAGGGGCGCCCGGGCCGCGCATCGTGCGGCAGCAAGCGCCGGTCACGGACCGGGGAGCCGTGATCGCGCGGCCTGCCGGTCCGGGCGTCAGACCTTCGGACGGCTGCCCCTGAGCGCGTCGAGCCAAATCCCGCTCAGAAACCAGGAGTACACCCAGGTGCCCACGAGAATCAGGGCGAAGGCCACGACGATGTCGGTGGTGCTTCCATCGAGGGAAAAGGCGGGCACGTAGCCGAAGATGAAGGGGGCCAGATAGAGGAACTTGGCGAACCTGAAGGCGGAAAAGGCTGTCTTCCACATGTTCGCCTTGGCGATCGCGGCGCCGGTAAAGGCCGCGATGCAGACCGGGGGCGTGACGTTCGAATCCTGCGACAGCCAGTAGACGATCATGTGCGCGGCGATGGGGTTCACGCCCAGCTCGGTGAGCGGGGGCACGGCCACCACCGCGGTGATGAGATAGGCGGCGGTCACAGGCACACCCATACCGAGGATCAGTGACGCGAGGGCAATGAGCAGCACGGTCAGCCAGAGCCGGCCGTCCGCCAAGGCGATCACGATATCCGCGAAGGTGAGCACCAGCCCGCTGTACGTGAGCACGCCGATGATGATGCCGATCACACCGACCGTGGCGCCGATCTTGAGGCTGTTCTGCGCGCCGGTTCGGGCAGCCTCAAGAAAGCGTCTGGGGCCGATCCGCGTGTCCCTCCGAACCCAGCTCACGGCGACGCAGGTGAAGAGGCCGAGGATGGCGGAATAACCCGGCGAGAAACCCATCAACATCAGGACGGTGATGACGACGAGGGGCAGACAGTAGTACCAGCCCCGACGGAAGATCAGTCCGGCCGACGTCTCCGACTTCTCCCCCCTGATTCCGTGGCGCTTGGCCTCGTAATGCACCATCACGAAAACACTGAAGAAGTACAGGAGGGCCGGGCCCACGGCGATAAGCATTATGGTCGAGTAGGGCTCGCCGGTGAGTTCGGCCATGATGAACCCGCCGGCGCCCATGATGGGCGGCAGGAACATGCCGCCAATGGATGCCGCGGGCTCGATGCCGCCGGCGACATGGGGCTTGAACCCGGCCTTCTTCATCATCGGGATCGTGAAGTTCCCGGTCGACACCGTGTTGGCGATGGCGCTGCCGGAGATGGATCCGAAGAGGCCGCTGGCGATCACGGAAACCTTGGCGGGTCCGCCGATCCTGTGTCCGACGGCCGCCAGCGGGAAGTCCACGAAAAAGCGCTGGGCCCCACTCGCTTCGAGGTAGGCCCCGAAGATGACGAACAGGATCACGTAGGTCGCCAGCACGTTGGCCATGATCCCGAACACGCCGTCGCTCTTGTAGAAGATGCTGGTGCAGAGTTCGGGAAAGGTGTCTCCCGCGTGCGAGATGAGCTCGGGCGCGTACTCCCCGTAGACGCCGTAGATCAGCATGACGGTGCTGAGCACGACGAAGACGTTGCCGACGACCCGGCGGGCCAGCTCGATTCCGAGCAGGACACCCGCCATGGCGATCCACTGGTCGAGCTCCGTTTCGGCCCCGACCCGGTAGTTGATGGCTTCGAAATTCCACATCCAGTACCCGATGCAGGTAATGGAGGTGGCGATCAGCAGATAGTCGCAGAACCTGCCCACCCGGCTTCTCGACCGGTACAGGAGGAACACGAGGATGTAGGTGATGACCACATAGATGCCGCGGTGGAACTGCGTCGCGGCCGGGTCGAGTACGGCCGCGTACGAGTAAAAACCGACGAGGCCAAGCGCCAGGCTGTCGAAGATCCACCGCTCGACGCGATTCAGCTGATCGAACATCTTCCGGGCATTATGGCCAACCAGTCCTCACAACATAGAAGGACTGTAAGTGGCTGTTGTAGATCTCGTTGTTGGATCAGCGTGCGGAATAGGATCCGGGGCACGCGAGCCAGGAGTTGCACATCGGTTCCAGCAACATGCCACGTCAGAGCAGCGCGCGCTGACCAGTTGGGCGCGGCGCCGCAACGAGTGCCCGAAATCGGGCACCCACGTGGTGCTTGGCCGGGGCCGCGGGGGTTGGTCGCGCGATCATCGAATGTTCAGCTGGCCATGTAGCCACCCTGCCTAGTTGATGGGCGCGCCGTACTCGATCACATGCCTCGGTCATGGAGAAAGGTGTGCAGGCGGGCATCCTTCGTGCGGAAGTGCCCGCTGAACCACGTTTCCAGCTGCTCGCCCAATTCCGCCTCGAATTCGGCATAGCTGCCTTCCTCGAACGCGTCCATGATGTCCCGGATATCGTCCAGCAGGGTTTCGTGGTCTTCCTTGTGCTCGGCGTACTCGTCGTATTCCAGTTCGCGCATGACCCGTTCCTCGAGGGCGAAATGCGCGGAGATGCGTGCGTGGATCTCACCGAGAAAATCGGCGACCGTCTCCCGCGTGGCGCCATGCCCGAGTCGCTCATGGAGCTGGTTGATGAGGTCGATCAGCTCGCGGTGCTCGTGATCGACCGCCTCGATCCCGATTTCGAAGGCCTTGCGCCAGGCGATCAGCGCCATGGCGTCCTCCCGGAGACTGTCCTGTGCACGTCACCGGTCATCGAATGATGAATCCCTCGCCGCCGCGGAAATCCACGGCGACGCTCTGCCCGGCGGCAAACTCGACGGCCCTCCGGGAAACATGATCGAACCCTTCGCTCCGCCGGGAATCGCGCAGACGCAGATCGAGGACGTAACGGCCGGCGGGGAGGGCAAACCGTTCGTAGACGCGCGAAGGGCCGTCCCCGGCA
>JAPOYX010000232.1:0-27636 GCA_026706345.1 Gemmatimonadota bacterium
TGTCGAAATCGCTGCTGGCTCGCCAATTCTCCAGCCAGACGTCGTAGCCGTGGTCAATGAGATACTGTACCAGCGTAGTTTCGACTGGAGATCTGAAGATATTGGCTCTTACGCCGGCTCCGTGCACGAGCAGCACGGGCCCCTTCACGGGCTTCCGAGGGCCTTCCACGTGGATCAGATTGCCTTCGAACCGGTCTCGCGCGGTAAAGGGGACGATCGTCTCCCGGCAGGTGCAGTCGGTTTTTTCAACGGACATGGATTTCTCCCGTTGGCGGGAAGCATCGCCGGAAGTCGACTCAAACGAAACCGTACGTCCTGTGCAGAACCCGCGCGAAAAACGCACCGAACCGGGCGGAAGCCTTTAACGCGTCTCCCACGGACGCCGCGTTGGTCGCTCTCATGGTAGTTAGCTGTATCATGAAGTCACCCGGGTCGATCTTGAGTATGCCTCTGCCCAGTAACTCACCCTGATCGTCCTCACCCCCGCCATACCGAGATACACAGGGTGGTCGTATCAGACCATATATCCAGTCCGAAGTCGTCCCGCAACACTTTGTAACCGTAAAAGTAGAACCGGTCGCCTGTCTCCGAGGCGAGTTTCATGCGGTACTTCATGTTCTTGGTATCGGGTTCGGTCGGGTGGTCCGCAAACAGGTTGAAGTGTCCATCGGTGACGGTCAAGGGCTCATCTGAAAGCGCCGGAGCGGTGACGGACCCGATCATGCGCGCGGGGTGCTCGTCGTCCGTGATCATGTGTTCCATGTCATCGGTCTGAATAGTCAGGATGAACTGGAAATCCGAGCCGTCCTTTTCGCCCTGATCACAGGCGTCCTGAAAATCGTCTTTGACCCTGGTGGAGAAGTAGCCCTTCATCGTCTCCGTGAAGCGTATGCCGATTTTGTCCGGGACCACGGTCTCGGGGGGCGGCGTAGACGGCAGGTCTACATTGTACGCCCAACCCCGATCCCGGGCGATCAGGGCGCAACACCGTTCCGAGACAGCCGAGATGGTCAACAGGGGATTCACGCCCACCGCCCTGGGCATGACGGAACCGTCGGTGACGTAGAGGCCCTCGTGGACCATGGTGCCATGGGTGTCGGCGAACACCTGGCCTTTGTGGTTTACCACCCCGGCCCCGGCGTCCGTGCCCATGGCGCAACCGCCCAGCGGATGCACGGTAATCAGGTCGTGACCGAAAAACTCGGACCAGAGTAGATTCTTGATGAATATGCCCTTGTGGGCTTCGGTGACCCTGATGAGGTTTTCGTTGACCTTTCTGAAGATCTCCTGCTTGCCGACGCCGGGCCATTTGATGCGCAATCTGTCGTCTTGCAGATACATCTCGCCGTTGGCGTCGTCGTGGGTCATCACCAGGTATATCTGGGTGTTGTTCATTGCGCCTTCGTACGCGCCGCGAATCTGGCTCTCGGCCTCCCGGGCAAACTGCAGGGCGTCATCGGTCCAGCTCTTGGCCGTGTCTTTGCCCACCAATTTGGCCTGAACGGCGAACGCCGCCGGCAACGTCGCGGACAGGAGTCCGGGAACGACCCTTCCTCGATGATCATGCCGTCGTCCAGGTTGTCCTGCCCCCGCAGGTCGATCACGCCGGTGATGCACGGCCCCACCGGATCTATTGTGCCCGGCGCTTTATCGCCGTAACCGACACTGTTGATCCGGCGGTCGGTATTATAGGCGAAACCCAGCACGTCGCCGTTTCCGCTCAAGTGCTTGCCCAGCATATCGGACGTGGTCAAACCGTTTTGCCGCGAACGAAGGAGGATTTCCGTTGAACCGAGCGTGCCGGCCGAAAGGATGACGACCCTCGCCCGGACGATCATGGCAGGCGCGCGATGCGGCGGGATCACCACCTGGACCAGTTCGGGAGAACTGCGGGATTTCGTCACCGACGGCTTGCCCCCCGGCGAGCAGGACCGGTTCCTGGATCTGCGCGATGCGTCTGAACTTTGGGCGCACCTGAGAGAAGAAACGCGGCCGCTCAGGCTGAAAGACCTTTCGGCTCACCTCGTCTCGTTCGGTTTGCCGGGGCATTCCCTGATGGAAAGGAGCTTTATCGGGTGCCAATAGGCCATCAGGGCGCGCCCGCGGGATACTTGTACCTGCTCGACAAGGAGGCCGGTCGGGAGTTCACCGGTGAGGACGAGGAGGTCATGGCGCTGTTCGCGCCCCAGGCCGGAGCGGCGATAGCCAACGCCAGAGAGTACCAGGCCGGCATACAGTCGAAAGCCGATCTGGGGGCGCTTATCGACACCTCGCCGGTGGGGGTGGTGGTGTTTGACGCCCGAAGCGGACAGGTCGTCTCGTACAACCAGGAGATTCGTCGCATCGTCAAAGACCTGGACATGCGGGACCGGTCCATCATGGAATTGCTTGACGTGGTAACCGTGCGACGGACAAATGGCCGTAGACTCGAACCGGCCTGCTCCGGGTGCGGGCGGATCAGCAGCGCATCGTCCAGGTGGTCGGCAACTTGCTGTCCAACGCCGCGCGACACGCGCCGGAATCGTCCACCATAAGGAAGGTCAGGTTGATTTGGACTCCCGATCCTTTCAACCTGTACGAAAAGCCTAAACCAGAAGAAAAGGCCGTTGGCGTGATTAGACAACGGCCTTTTCGCGTGATCACCCTACCCTTGCATCCGTTAAAATTTCAACGTCAGATTTGCCCCTACAAGATCACCCCTGATAACCGGATTGATTTGCAAGGTTGTTCTGTTCGCTTCCCTGTTGATCCTGTTAGCAGTCATGGGAGCATCGATCACGGACCATAAGAAACTGCTCAAAAAGAGTCCGGCCCCGATCAATGCCCTATCGCTATCTTCCCGGCCCTTATCGTCTTCGGAAATCGCAAGGCCCAAACCTACGACGAGACCCGAAAACTGAATAACCCCCTTGCCAACCTGCCCGTTGTAAACCTGGCCGCTCCCTGTGATAACCGCTGATAACAGAAAAGCAATCCAAGGGTCTTTCTCTTGTACCTGTTGTTGTCCTGACGCATGCGGCGCAATAAACAGAAATCCTGCCATATACAAGATACATGAGATTCGTAACATGATTACCCCTTCCAGTTTGTCCAATCTTCTTTGTTTGACTGAAATTGGTTGGAGAACCCGGCCCCATGCCGGTCTTTGGTACTAATAGAACGTATTGGTGTCACATTGTCAAGCCCTGGTCTGTACCACTTCGGACTTGAAAATTGTGTTGCGCGGATTATATTGATTGTTGCTCATAACCATGCGATCTTGAATGCGAAGACCGAGCGCACAGTTGAAAAACTGGACCTTCTTGTATAAGGCGCCTGAGGAGCGAATGATGGCTAAGTCAGGAGGGAGTAAGGGGGGCAAAGGCGGCATGGAGGTCATTGCCGGATCTGGGCGTAGATCTTGTCCTGCTCCAGGAAGGCTATGCACCGCCAGAGGATGTGGCTGACAGGATAGAAGTAGACCCGGCACCGTATTTCAAGAAGGATCCTCAGAGACCGGATGGTCGGGGCAAAGCATTGTCCGGATGTGCTATAGTTAAAGTCTCCGGCAGGGTTCCGAAGCGCGTTGGGGGAAATCCAAGTAGACGATAGAATAGATCATCAGGAAAGATACTGAATGAAGAAAATGATGTCAATCGAACGCGCCTTAC
The DNA here is from genome assembly GCA_026706345.1 of Gemmatimonadota bacterium. Classification (NCBI taxonomy): domain Bacteria; kingdom Pseudomonadati; phylum Gemmatimonadota; species Gemmatimonadota bacterium. The sequence continues at coordinate 3,651 of JAPOYX010000232.1, forward strand.
AAAAAAGTAACAAATTCCCTTAACTTGCCTGTTGTTACTCTTGTATATTTAAGGTTAGATAGAAACAAGAGTGAACATCACGAACGGGAGATTTTGGAAATGGCGAAGGGCGAACAATCAACAACGGGATCAGGGCCGGGGAAATCATACCGAAAAGGCATGTCGCTGGTCGAATTGCTCAAGAAGTTCAACACGGAGGAAAAGGCCCGTAAGTGGTACGAAGAACAGGTATGGCCGCAAGGCCCGTGTTGCCCCAAGTGCGGGACGTTCAACGTTCAGTCTAATATCAAGCACCCGACAATGACGCACAGGTGCAGGGAATGCCCCAACCGGAAGATGTTCAGTGTAAGGACGGGCACGATCCTTCAAAGTTCGAAACTGTCCTTCCAGGTATGGGTGATCGAGATTTACCTCTTCACTACGGGGATCAAGGGTACGTCTTCGATGAAACTACGCCGGGATCTGGACGTTACCTGCAAGACCGCTTGGCATTTGGCGCACAGACTGCGCAAGGCTTTCGAGACTGAACGCCTGGATTTTCCGGGCCGGTCGAGGTTGACGAAGCATTTTTCGGCGGCTTAGAAGGCAACAAACACGCTTCCAAGAAGACCCATCCGGGCGGCGGCGTGGGCGGCAAGGTTGCAGTAGTCGGGATCAAGGACCAAGATACGGGCCAGGTTCACGCCGAAGTAACGCCGTCAATCGGTTCCGAAGCCTTGCAGGGTTTTGTCCATAAGCACACGGCGGAAAACGCTATTGTGTACACGGATGACCACAAGGCGTATTTCAACATGAAAGGCGTGAAGCACGAAACGGTAAAACACCGTGTCGGCGAATACGTGAACGATCAGGCAACGATTAACGGTGTAGAGTCGTTTTGGGCCTTGATGAAGCGGGGATATCACGGCGTGTATCATCACTGGTCGGAGAAGCATACAAGTAAGGGATGAACCGTCCATGAGTAATGGTAGTCGGGAAAGTGTGATACGCCAAGACAAATGGAGCAAATTCATGGACATGCTTCTTCCTATCATTATTGGCGGTCTGATCACCTTTTATTTTTGGAGGTTGCAGGATGGACAATGACCTTGAACGGCGCATAGAACGGCTTGAAGAACTGTTCATCAACAAGGATAATCTGCCGTCCAACGAAGACAATGATGAATAATGGGGGCATTATGATGAGACGATACTTGATAACCGTTGTTTTCGTATTGTCTGTGTCGGGAACCGCATTGGGACAGGCAATAGAACTGAACGCCGGATGGACGGTACCGACAAACGACTTGGGCGATCTGGCGGACGGCGGCCCCGGTGGTAATGCTACATTAACGTACCCGTTGGGTGAAATGATCGACCTGTCCGCCCGCGTAGGATTTTATGACCATCGTGGCATGACGTTCAACCTTCCCGAAGGTGTTGAAGGTATTCCTGCCGGGAACATAACCGCACGGGAAATCCCTGTTGTTGGTGGTGTACGGATCACGGTTCCAGATCGCCGTTACTATGTCGAAATACAGGCGGGTGGAGTATTGAAATACCTGCGCCTGGGTGCGCTTGGTGAATCATCAGAGGTTTTTGATCCGGTAATGTTACTAAACGCCGGTGCAACGATTTGGAACGGTTTTGGCCTATCCGCATCCTACACGTATGCCCGATATGAGTGGCGGCATTTTTCGGGCGGACTGATGTACCGTATACCCTTTTAACAACGAATTCGTATTGGGGCAATATCATGGGGAAACGCAAGCGCAAAAAAGAGGAAGTCGTTGGCAGTCCACCGCCGCCCGTTCCAACCGTCAGGTTGAAACGGTCCACCTACCAACCTACGAAGGCGGAATTGGAAGAAGAAATCCATATTCCGACTACGCCTGAAAAACTGGCTAAGGCGTTAGGTAGAAAGGTGAAGATCGAATTTGAAGATTAGCCGCAAGGTATATCCGTGGGCGTTCCTGATCATTGGCGTTTATCGGTTGGCAATGCGATTCGCCTACGAAATCTCCGTCCAGCGTTCGAATCGTCACCCATGAAGAATATCTGATGTTAAGACCAGGTTGGTCACGCTGGCGCTCCCGGTCTTAGACATGCATGGGAAATATCGGTGATGAAGGCAAGTTGAAATCAAGACGAAGCGGCAGAACTTTCGGTGGGTTTACATGGATATGGCTAAATTCAGATGGATCAGACGTTGAGTGTGACTTCGATGGTCCGTTGTGTTTTGACCGCGAAGGGGAGATTCGTTCCGATGGCACACCCTTCGACGTAGATAATTGCTTCAGAAGTCTTCAGTATATGCGGAGTTGCAGTCAATCCGGGTTGTGAGCAAAACTTGCTCGTCCGACCAAAGAAAAGGGGGTGTTGGTTCTGGATTTCCTGCTTTTTATTATAGCAATTCGCCAACGAAAACTTCCCCATGATTCGACTGTTGCAGAGCAGTTTTTCACTCGCATGGAGGTTCATCATGAGTAAAAAAACTCCACTTCAGATTCGCAAGAGGCACAAGAAGTAATGTTGGATGCCGCCAAAGAATTCCGATCTTTGGTTCGTGAAATGAGACAAGATTACAGAGAATCGAAGAAAGATTTGGGACGGGAAAATCAATCAGGAGAAACGAAGGAATAGCATTGTGTTCCAATGAGGAAGTTACAATGTCCAAGCCCCGTGAAATGGTGTATAATTGTTACTTACGTATATAATTCCCAAAGGTTTCGCACCCCCCCTTGAGGCGACACCGACGTCGATGCCGCGTTGCGAGGCATACGGTGCTTTCCGATAGCCGTAACTCATCCGGTTGTAGTGAAGCCCGGCGTATACGCCAATGTCCGAAGTGTAGTAGACTACCGGCCGAATCCCCGATATGCCGCCCCAGTCTAGTTTGTATATGTCCTGCGAGATCGCGCTCTCGTTTCTCGGACGTCTGAACCTGCGCTCATTGATATGCGCCCGGCTGTCTTCGAAGCGGTTCCGGCCGCGCGCATCGTAGAACCGCGTCATCCGCCGACCGGCCCGGGAGTTGTTCGCATAGGTGTCCGCGCCTCCGCCGCCGTCCACGTGGACCCTGACCCCGGCCCGCCCGCAGCCGACGCTGATCTGATCGTCCCCGCCGTGTATGTAAATCCTGACTTCCTTCGTCTCGCGGGGATACAGGGTGCGGCGGAAGTGGGGAGCGTTCCGCGACTCGGCCAGGCTGATGCGAACTTCCAGCGCGCCGTCCGCCCGGTGTTCCAATTCGAGGTATTCATCCTCGTCGGTTGCCCTGATCTCGACCTGTCTGCTGATGAACCCGTAGTACCGCGCCGCGAATTCACCGAGTCGGTCCCGGCGCACCTTCAGCGTCCGGGCAAGTAATTCTCCGACCTGCGCATAGAACGGTCCCGGAAGCCGCTGTACGGTATCGTCGATCACCGGGTCGGCAACTCGGACTGTACCGTGGCGACCACGGCCTCCCATGCGCTCCACTCCAGTTCGGCCAGCAGCCTGCGGTCCAGTTGCCAGCCCGTACGGGAGAGTCCCCGGTGGTTCGGATACCGCTCCTGAAAGCGGACGAACTTTGGTTCGATCCGGCGGACCAGTTTCATGAGCTGGCCATCCAGATCGATAAAGGCCTTGTCCCGGTCCTCCGGAACGGGCAGCCACGTGTAGCAGTCGCCGGCCGGAAAACGTGCCCAGCGCCACTGGCCCCGGTGCCGGTGCGAATCGCCGATGAGAAAATCGATGAGCCGCGCCTTGAGATAGGCCCGGGCGTCCAGCGTTCGCAGGGCGACTCTTCGAGGCCCTCGTACAGCCTCTCCGTGCCGCTCACCTTGCGGGAACCGGCAAAACCCGGCTCGTCGCCGGGGGCTTCGGACGGATGTTCCTGCAAGGTGCCGATAACATGTACGCTTGACCAGGTCAACTTCAATTCATTAGTTTCAGGGTTACCTTTTCATATTCCGGGACCAGTTGACTCGCATGGACAGACACTCCTTACAAATGGAGCGTAACATGATCGGAAGACTACTCGGTGCCGTTTCGCCGTTACGGAAGACCTCCGTACCGTTACTGGACGTCGCATTGCCGTTAATGTCTGGAGTTTCGACGCTGCTGGTTGTCGGGATCGTGCTTTTCTCGGTCACGGGATGCATGCAACCGTCACAGGACGAATCGACGCCCCCGCCCTCGCCCGAGGCGGTCTACCTCACCTCGGAGACCACGTCGAGCATGAACCTGCCCTTCTCGGACGCCGTGCGCGTGGGGCATCTGCTTTTCCTCTCCGGCCAGATCGGGAACATCCCCGGTACGACGGATCTGGCGCCGGGCGGCATCCAGGGCGAGGCCCGGCAGACCATGGAGAACATCAGGACGGTCCTGGAGGCCAACGGATCCTCCATGGACCGGGTGATCAAGGCCACGGTCATGCTGGCGGACATCGCCGAATGGCCCGCCTTTAACGAGGTGTACGTCACGTACTTTCCCGGCGACAAGCCGGCCCGCAGCGCCTTCGCCGGCAGCGGCCTGGCCTTCGGCGCACGGTGCGAAGTCGAGGTGATCGCCACGGTGGGAGATTAGTTTTTTATTTCGAGAATACCATCCAGTTTGGCCGACTAATACTGTATTAGAAGAATCCAAATTATGAATTCGTTGCATAAGGAGTATAAGTTGGCTAAGAAACCCTGGATCAATATAGCAATAAAAGGTGCCTTGATAACGGTTGGTTTTGGCTTGTAATGTTTTCGTGGAATCCGGCACGAGAGACCGGTTGTCCAGACTGGAAGACAAGATTGAACGTGTGGAGACCAATGTTGATGAAGTGCGCGGATATCTGAAGTTCAATGTTACCAAAGATGAATAGCCATGGCTAAAGGCAAGTTCTGGCACGACGGACTGCAGTTCTCCTGCCACGGGTGCGGCCACTGCTGCACCTTCCCGGGTGGATTCATCTACGGCAGCGAGAAGGAGTTCCGGCGCATCGCCGAGTTCCTGGACCTGCCGTTCGAAACCTTCCTGGAGAGGTATACGGAAGATATCGATGGGTACGCCTCCCTGGTCTCTCCGGATGACGGTCCCTGCGTATTCTACGACCAGGGATGTTCCATCTATCCGGTGCGGCCGTCCCAGTGCAGCAGCTACCCCTTCTGGCAGGACATCCTGAAGTCCAAACGCCGGTGGGAACGGGAAGCTGAGACGTGTCGGGGCATGAACAAGGGGAAGCGCTGGACGCGCAAGGAGATCGAGGCACAGGTGGCAAGCCGGACGAAGAACCTGATGGCGGCGAAGAAGCGGACGTAGGGAGTGTGGACTCATGGACGAGGACATTCGGGAAGACAAGCGTGTTGATGGGCCTGATTCGGCGGAAGTGGAAAACGGGCTGGTCTGGCCGGACAGGTTGGACCGGTTCAACCGGCGCACGTTCATCAGAGTGAGTGCCCTGGCCGGCATGGCCGGCGCGGCGGGCGTCGCGGCGGTCGGTTGCAGGAGTGCGAGCGAGTCGGATGGATCGGCGGGAGACGGTGGTGCGGGCGACACGGGCGGTGTCGGTAGTTCCGGCGGCACGGGCGGCGATCCGGAGGCCCTGGCAGCCGGCCTGAGGGACAACGTCTATACCCGGCTGCTGGGCGTGCGGCCCCACGTCGGCGCCCATGAGCACCTGTCGAGCATGGGCGGTTCGCGCATGCCGGCCGAGGTGGTGGAGGCCATGGCCGAGGCCAACCGCTATTTCGTGGACATGGCGGAACTGCACGACGCGGCGGGGCGGCGCATTGCCGAGATCATGGGCGCGGAGGCCGCACTAGTCTCGTCCGGCGCCTTCGCGGCGATGCTGGTAGGCGCGGCGGGCGTCCTGACCGGATCCGACCAGGACCGGATGAGGATGTTGCCCAATCCGACCTGGCCGAAGGTGGAGTGCCTGTTCCAGACGGCCCATCGCTTCTTCTACGACAACGTGTTCGGCTTCGCGGGCATGAAGCTGGTGGAGGCCGGCGCCCGCGCGGAGTACGAGGCGGCAATCACGGAGCGGACGGCACTGCTCGTGGGCCTGGCCTATATCGAGCATCAGACGCGGGGCGTCCCGCCCTTTCCCGTGCGCCACCGGCAGGAACACGATCCCGAGACGCTCATGCCCCTGGAGATCATAGAAATCGGCAAGCGCAGGGGCGTGCCGGTGATGATCGACCTGGCGTCCAACCTGCCGCCGAAAGAGAACCTGACGAAATACCTGGAAGCCGGCGCCGACCTGGTCGTGGTCAGCGGAGGCAAGGGGATACGCGGTCCGAATTCGACGGGGATCCTCGCCGGCCGGGCCGACCTGATCCAGGCCGCCCGGGTGCAGAACGCGCCGGTAAACGGCATCGGTCGGGGGCTGAAGGTCGGCAAGGAGGAAATCGTCGGCCTGGTCGCCGCGCTGGAACGGTACGTCGCGCTCGATGAGGAAGCTGAGATCGCGGCCTGGAACGCGAAGGCCCGCCGACTGGCGGATCAGCTCCAGGGCATAGACGGCCTGGAAGCCCGCTACGAACTCAACACCCACGGGTACTGCGACGTGGAACTGGTCTGGGACGAGTCGGCCGTTCCCCTGTCCGCCGATGACGTGGACCGGCTGTTGCGCGCGGGCGATCCGAAGATCATCTACGACGGCCCGGGGCCGCGCACGCTCCAGCTCGAGGACGGCGAAGTGGAGCTCGTGGCCCGCAGGCTGCGGGAACTGTTTACCACGGGAAGCTGAAAGGACGGGCATGTCCGGCGACCATCTGACCTACGAGGATTCCGGCGTCGACTACGACCGGATCGATCCGCTGAAGGTCCTCGCCCAGCAGGCGGCACGGACCACGGGGGCCAACCTCGAGCGCGCGGGCGCAAGCGAGGTGGCGGCCAGTCGCGGGGAGTCGGCCTACGTAGTGGACATCGGCGACGCCTATCTCGCCTCCATCACCGAATGCCTGGGTACCAAGGCCCTGGTGGCGGACGCGGTGCGGGCGGTTCCGGCGATGCCTGGTGAATCGGGACGGACCTGGTACGACCACATCGCGCAGGACACCATCGCCACGGCCGTCAACGACATCGTCACCGTGGGCGCACGGCCCGTGAGCATCCACGCCTACTGGGCCGCCGGCTCGTCGGACTGGTTCGACGACACCGAACGTATGAACGATCTGGTCGGGGGATGGAAGGCAGCCTGCGACAAACTGAGCGTGGCCTGGGGCGGCGGCGAAACGCCGTGCCTGACGGGCGTGGTGGAGGAAGGTGCCATCGACCTGGCCGCCTCCTGCGTGGGCATCATCCGGCCGAAGTCGCGCCTCACCCTGGGCGAGGACCTGGCGGCCGGGGACGCGATCGTGCTTTTGGAAAGCAACGGCATTCACGCCAACGGCCTTACCCTCGCGCGCAAGCTGGCCGAACGGCTGCCGGAGGGGTATGCCACGGTCATGCCTGGTGGCCGGAAGTACGGCGAGGCGCTGCTCGATCCAACCGTGCTCTATCCTCCCGTTACCGAAGCGGCCTTCGAGGCCGGCATCGGCCTGCGCTACATCGCCAACATCACCGGCCACGGCTGGCGAAAGATCATGCGCCACCCCGGTCGGTTCACCTACCGCATCTTCGAAGTGCCCCCAGTTCCCGAGGTGCTGGGATTCCTGGTGCATGAGACTCGCCAGTCCGCAGAAGAGGCCTACGGCAGCCTCAACATGGGCGCCGGCTTTGCCCTATTCGTCCACCCGGACGACAGGGACGCGGCAGTGGCCTGCGCCGAAGCGGAAGGCATCCGCGCCTGGGTTGCGGGTGTAGTGGAAGACGGCCCCCGCCAGGTGGTCGTCGAGCCGCTGGGCGTAACGCTCGACGGGGAAAGTCTCGCCCTGCGGGACTGAACCCGTTTGTTACCTGCTGCCAGATCCCTCCCTTCCACGCATTTCAAATGCTGCATATTCGAAGTTCCTGCATACTTCGTGTTAACCATTGACATCATAACGAGACACTTGTAATCAAAAAAAACATGTTTGCGAAATTTTGTTGATTATAACTTGATTATCCTGTGATCATGATGCGCTACTTGCTGAGCAAACAGTTCGATCTGAGGCAAGCAGTATTCACACCAAGCCAATTTCCGTAGCGGAACGAGAATGTCGAAGCTTTGCCGGTCGAATTCAGCCTCAGGATATCTGTTTTTGCTGGGCATCGTCGCGGTGCTGTCTTTCCTCGTACTGGTTACCTGTGGCAAGGACAGTCCAACCCGACCTTCGCAGCCGACGCAACCTACGGCCCCCACCCCCACCCCCACCCCCACTCCTCCCCAGCCCACCCGTATCACCATCACGCCGTCTACGGCTACCCCGATATCGATCGGCCAGACGGTGCAACTCGCCGCCTCGGTACTCGATCAGAACGGCCAGCCCGTGTCAGGCGCCGTAGTAACCTGGCTGAGCAATAACGCAAACGTCGCCACGGTAAGCAGTCAGGGCCTGGTGACCGCGGTCGGCAACGGTTCGGCTACCATCACCGCCAGGTCGGGTAGTGTTTCGCAGAACGCCAGTGTGACGGTCCGCCAGAGCGTGGGCAGCATCACGATCGAACCGGCCATGGCCACACTGATGTCGATAGGCGAGACGGTACAGCTTACCGCCTCGGTCCTCGATGAAAACGGGCAGCCGGTGTCCGGCGCCGTTGTGGATTGGTCCAGCGGCGATGAGACCGTGGCCACTGTGAGCGACGGGGGGTTGGTGACGGCGGTCGTGAACGGCACGGCCACCATCACCGCCACGGCGGGAGGCGTATCGGCGACTGCCGCGATTACGGTCCTCGTTCCCCAGATCGACAGGGATATTCTGGTTGCCTTCTACGAAAGCGCCGGAGGCGAGCACTGGACGGTCAAGACGAACTGGAAAAGCGTACACCGCCTTAATAGTTGGTACGGCGTGACGGTCGACGCGGACGGGCGGGTAGTGGAAATCAACTTGCCGAACAACAACTTGCGCGGCACGATCACGACCGAATTGGGAAACCTGGAAGAACTCGTGACGCTTCGCCTCAACCATAACCAGTTGACAGGTCACGTCCCACAGGACCTCGGACGATTGTCCAAACTAGAACATCTGGCGCTGTCGAGTAATCAGTTGTCCGGGGTGATCCCCTCGGAACTCGGTCAACTTGCAGAATTAGATGAATTGGTCCTGTCCTTCAACCGGCTTTCCGGAACCATACCGGCAGAACTGGGTGACCTGGCAGGACTCACGAGGCTGTCGCTCTCGGTCAATGAACTGAGCGGACCGATTCCGGGCGGACTCGGGCGATTAAGACAGCTGACCTCATTGCGGTTGGATCAGAACCGGCTGTCCGGACCAATCCCGCTGGCGATTTCCGGACTGACGGAACTGCAGTCGCTGGTTCTTGCCGACAACCGGTTAACCGGTGCCATACCACCCGGCCTGTCCATGCTGGATGACCTCTCGGAGTTGGTGCTGGATCACAATCAACTGGAGGGACAAATACCCGGGGATTTAGGCCGGCTCGACAAACTGAAGCGGCTGGGACTCGCCGGCAACCGGTTGTCCGGCAGCGCTCCTTCGGAACTGGGGCAATTGGCCAACCTTACCCGTCTGCACCTGTTCTCGAATCCCGGTCTCTCGGGTATCCTGCCCCGTTCGTACACCCGGCTTCCACTGGAAGAACTGTTGCTTGAAGGCACGCGGCTTTGTGTACCGCCGGATGGCGGTTACGAGGCATGGTTGGCGCAGATTGCGGTGAAGACGGTAACTACCTGCGCTGACCTGGAATCCAGCGCGCTGGCAACGCTGTACAACGCGACGAATGGACATAACTGGAATGACCATTCGAACTGGTTGAGTGACCGTCCTTTGCGTACTTGGTACGGCGTGACCACGGACGCGGCAGGCCGCGTGACGCGTATCGATCTTGCGAACAACAATCTAAGCGGATCTGTTCCGGCGGAGCTGGCCGGCCTTTCGAAGCTTAATTCGCTGGATCTCAGTTCGAATGGCTTCCTGAGGGGCCCTTTACCCCGGGAACTCATCAATCTTGAACTTCAGGAGCTGCAGTTGGCCGACACCCGGTTGTGTACGCCGCCGGACACCGAATTCCAGGAATGGCTTCGGACCATTCCGGCAAGAAGGGTATCCTCATGTGATGATTTTGATCTCAATACGTTCAGGGCCCTGTTTGCGCTATTCAACAGCGCGAACGGCCCGGAGTGGACTGATCGGACGAACTGGAACAGCGATGCGCCGCTGGGGGAATGGTACGGCATCACGACAAACGCGAACGGCAGGATAACCGAACTGAATCTGGCGGGTAACAACCTGAGCGGCTCCATTCCATTGGAATTGGCCGAGCTAACGGATCTCGAAAGGGTTGATTTCAGCGACAACGAAGGGCTGACAGGCCCGCTGCCGCGCGAATGGACGAAACTGGGCCTTGAGTATTTGTGGATGGAAGGAACACAGATGTGCGCACCACCGGATCCCGGGTTTCAGGCCTGGTTGGACGAAATACCCGAATACAGCATTTTGGACTGTGCCGACACCAGGCCGGAAGGGGCGGATAACATTCCGGATTGGGATGTCCTCGAACTTCTGTACCATAGTATGAACGGTAAGGACTGGACAAATAGTGAGAACTGGTTGAGCGAGGCGCCCCTGGATCAGTGGTACGGAGTAACGGCGGACGAAGAGGGTCAAGTGACCGCTCTGGATCTGGAATACAACAACCTGTCCGGCGAACTACCGCCAGGACTGGGAGACCTCACCGGACTCGCTCTGCTGAACCTGTCGAGAAATAGCCTTTCAGGTCCGATTCCCGCCGAACTCGGACAGTTAACGAGCCTGGAGCAGATGAACCTTGCCGAGAACAACTTGTCGGGTGAAATACCTTCCGAACTCGGACAGTTGACCGGCCTGCGACAGTTGAGTCTTGGCGACAATGCCCTTTCGGGTGGGATTCCCGCCGAACTCAGACGAATGATCGGCCTGCAACATTTGGATTTTGGCTGGAACTACAGGCTAACGGGTGAGATTCCTGCTGAACTCGGACAGTTGACCCGACTCAAGACATTGTGGCTTAAAGGCAACATGCTGTCGGGCGTGATTCCTTCCGAACTCGGACAGTTAACGAGCCTGGAGCAGATGGACCTTGCCGAGAACAACTTATCGGGTGAAATACCTTCCGAACTCGGACAGTTGACCAGCATGAACTTGTTGGATCTGAGGAATAACAACCTGGCGGGTTCGATCCCTGCCGAATTAGGGCAATTGACCGGGCTCAGCCATTTGCATTTACATTCCAACGACCTGTCGGGTTCGATTCCTCGCGAGTTAGGGCGGCTGACAAGCCTCTCAGTATTGGACCTTAGCTCGAATCCCCTTCTGTCAGGCCCGTTGACCGAGTCTATTACGACGCTTCCGCTGGGAACACTTCGACTGGGCAATACGGCACTCTGCGTGCCAAGGACACCCCCATTCCAGATCTGGCTGCAGAGTATTCAAAACCATCGGGCGGCCTTCTGTCTCGAGTTCACCAGTGCAACAGCATACATGACGCAGGCCACGCAGTCGTTTACCCATCCCGTGCCGCTGGTAGCAGGTAAGCCGGCTTTACTGCGTGTATTCATCACAGGCGGTTCAGATCCCGGCGCGAGCATGCCGCCTGTACAGGCCGTCTTTTTTAATGATAACCAAATTGTCCACTCGGTGGAAATTCCGGCACAGGATGCGGCTGTTCCGGCACAAATTGAAGAGGGTGCACTGATGTATTCGGCAAATGCGGAAGTGCCGGGAACGGTGGTGTCGCCCGGCCTGGAGATGGTAGTCAACATCGATCCGGCAGGAACAATAGTTGCTGAATCCGAAGCCGCAATGCGAATCCCGGAATCTGGTCGGCAGTCATTGGACGTACGAACGGTTCCTCCGTTCTATCTGACCATGGTACCCTTCCTGTGGATGGAAAGCCCCGATATTGGCGTGTTGGCGGATACGGACGGCCTGACTTCCGATGATGACCTTTTCTGGCAAACGCGCAATCTGCTCCCTATCGCGGATTTCGAAGTGGAAGTCCGGGAACCCGTATGGACGGCGACCGATCCCGTCATATACAATTCGAATGATGTACTGCGGGAAACCAAGGCGATACGAGCCCTGGACGGCTCCGACCGTTACTACCTGGGAATCCTCAGGGCTGGGGGTGGACAGGCCGAGCTTCCGGGTACTTCAAGCGTGTCCGACCTGGATGCGGAGGTGATCGCGCATGAAATCGGACACAATCTCAGTCTCTTCCACGCTCCGTGCGGGGGTGCCGGCGGCCCCGATCCGCACTACCCTTATGACGACGGGGCCGTCGGTTCCTGGGGTTACGATTTCCGCGATGGTACGTTGGTCGCTCCCGGGACGGCGGACTTGATGAGTTACTGCCATCCGCAATGGATCAGCGAATATGGGTTCACCCGGGCTATGCATCACCGGGGTACCGCGTCGCGGCTGTTGGCTGCCGCGGGTTTCCCGAGGAAGGGACTGCTAGTCTGGGGAGGGGTAAACGAGGAAGGTGAATTGGAACTCGAGCCCGGTTTTGTAGTCGATTCCGCCCCTTCTGTACCCTCGCGATCCGGACCCTACCGGCTCGCAGGCTTGGGTGCGGATGGTAGCGTACTATTCTCGGCCGACTTCGGAATGCCCGAACTGGGAGACGGTCCGGGCAATGCCTTTGCGTTCGTGCTCCCGGTGCAGTCCGGCTGGTCGGAACGGCTTTACCGTATCGTGCTTTCCGGACCCGAGGGGGTCGTGTCCACAGAAAGGGACGGCGACCGCAGCGCCGCGCTACTGTTGGATCGGGACACGGGACGGGTCCGGGGTTTATTGCGTGACTGGCTGGATCCGACCGGCGTATCACCCCGCGCAAGGCCTATGCTTCCGGAGCCGGGTCTGGAAATCGTCGTAAGCCCCGGCGTTCCCGATCCGGAATCCTGGTAGGATCGTTCGCCGAAGACGGTGGTCAGATCATGTCTGATCCACTTCAGGAAAACCAGCTATGACTCGGCATAGAAGATTCATATCGACGGCTATCATCATGATGCTGGCGTTGCCGATCCTGGTCAGGTGCGGCAGGGACAGTCCGACGAAGCCGCAGGCGCCTCAAGTACCGGCCAGGATCACCGCCACCGACGCCAGCGTGACCGCAAACGCAACAGTTTCCGTTTCGACTTCCGATACGGACAGGGCGGCGCTGATCGCGCTGTATAACGCCACGAACGGACCGAATTGGACAAACAACGACAACTGGCTAAGCGAACTGCCGATGGGACAGTGGCATGGCGTGACGACCGGCGGGAATGGACGGGTAACGGAGTTGAGGCTGACTCAAAACAACCTCGAAGGACCTATTCCAGCCGAGTTGGGCAATTTGGACGAGCTTGAGGCATTGGACTTTTGGATTAACAAGCTAAATGGCGCCATACCAGGGGAATTGGGTAAGTTAAGCAACCTCAATACGTTGTGGCTGGCTACGAACGATTTGTCGGGCACCATCCCTGAAGAACTGGGAAGCCTGACAAAAATGTATCAGATGAGTTTTGTCGGCAACTCCGGCCTGTTCGGAACGCTGCCGCTGACATTCACCAACCTTACTTCTGTGTCTAACCTTTACCTTGACGGCACGGGGATCTGCGCGCCGCCGACTCCTGAAATAAGGGCCTGGTTGGACACCATTACAGACCATGATGTCACGAGCACCTGCACCGACCTGGATACCGAAGCACTGGCGGTGTTGTTTAACTCGACGGGTGGACCAAACTGGACAAACAACGAGAACTGGCTGAGCGATGCGCCTCTGAACGACTGGTACGGCGTGACGACGGATGAAGTCGGACGTGTTGACGGACTTCATCTTCCAGACAACAACTTGCGCGGAGTGTTGCCCTGCGGAATATCGGATCTGGCCGGCCTGAGGAACTTGAATCTGTCCCTGAACGACGGTCTGGCCGGGCCATTGCCTTTGAAACTCATTGTCCTGCGTCTGGAGTCTCTGGTTCTCGAAGGGACACATCTTTGTGCCCCCCGGGACGTCCGTTTCCAGGGGTGGTTGAATGTCATTCCTAATCAGTCCGTCGCCGGCTGTCCCGAACTGGATACAGAGGTCCTGGTGGCCCTTGTCGGGTTGTACACTTCCTCGGGCGGCAAGAACTGGACGAACAACGAGAATTGGTTGAGCCAGGCTCCCCGGGGCGCATGGTACGGGGTGACGGTTGATGCCGACGGCCGGGTTACCGAACTGGACTTGTCTGACAACAACCTGAGTGGTTCCCTGCCCTCGGGCTTGAGCAAACTGGCAGACTTGACGAAAATCGACCTGCGAGGCAATACAGGGCTCGTCGGCCCCATTCCGGAATCGCTCACCGGGCTTGCAATTGAATCGCTCAACCTTGAGGGCACCGGACTGTGTGCATCTTCCGATTCGGATTTCCGGTTCTGGTTAAACGGCATTGGTGACACCTCCGGTGTCGAAGTCTGCGATGAAGATCTTCCGGACTGGGAGGCACTGGTATCGTTCTACAATGAGACGAATGGATCGAATTGGAAGGAGAACACCAACTGGCTGAGCGCCGTACCGCTGGATGAATGGTTCGGCGTGTCCACGGACGCTAGCGGACGGGTGACTGCGCTGAATCTTGGTAGGAACAATCTTCTGGGGCCGCTGCCTGCCGCGCTGAGCCGTCTGGACAGGCTTGAATACCTGGATTTACCGGGAAACGAACTGTCCGGACCCATCCCGCCAGAACTGGGCGAGTTGGAAAACCTTCGGGTACTGAACCTGTCCCGCTGTTGGATTTCGGGAACGATACCGCCTGAACTGGGGAGGCTGACCAATCTTGAACTGCTTGATCTCGACCTGAATGGCACGACGCTAACAGGCATGTTGCCTGTTGAACTCGGACAACTGACCAAACTCAAGAAGCTGAGCCTCTTAGGAAACGGCCTGTACGGTCCCATACCCGCAGCGTTGAGCCAATTGAAGATGCTTGAGACCCTGGATTTGAGACGCAACGGATTTTCGGGCTCGATTCCTGAGGAACTCGGACAGCTGGACAATCTCACCGAGTTGCGTCTCAACAGAAACAGGTTGTCGGGCGGGATACCGCAGGAATTGGGGCTGTTGTCCAAACTTGAAGAACTGGATATAAGCCGTAACGACCTGGTGGGGCAGGTACCCGCGGAAATCGGAGCATTGAAAAACCTGTTGGTCTTAAATGCGAGTCGAAACGAACTGTCCGGCTCGATCCCCGGAGTATTGGACCAGATGACTGCACTGGAAACCCTGGATCTCTCATACAACAAGTTCACCGGTTCGTTGCCCGATGGGTTGGGAAGGTTGGCCGGCTTAAGGGAACTTGTGCTGGCCGGAAACACGGGATTGTCCGGTCCGTTGCCGGCCGAGCTCGCAGGTCTGAATCTCCAAACGCTCATGCTGGGCGATACCCGACTCTGTGCGCCACGGGACGCCGAGTTTCAAAACTGGCTTCGTTTCGTTCAGAGCAGTCGGGTCACCCCGTGCGCCGCCGCTGTGGAGGCAACCGCCTACCTGACGCAGGCGAGTCAGTCCCTGGATCATCCCGTACCCCTGGTCGCTGGCGAAGACGCGCTGTTGCGGGTTTTCCTGAAGGCGGAAGGGGAAACCGCCGTCTCCATGCCTCCCGTCCGGGCTTCGTTCTATCAAGGCGGGGTGTGGTCTACATACATGGCCGATGCGCCGGGCGAAACTTCGGATATACCGGCTTCTTTCGAGGAGGAAACACTGACCGCCACGGCGAATGTACGTGTACCCGGTTCTGTAGTGATGCCAGGCCTCGAGGTTGTGGTCGAGATCGATCCGGACGGGACGCTGGATACCGCTCTCGGGATCGCCGGCCGTATTCCCGAGACAGGAAGGATTTCGCTGGATGTACGGGAGCTTCCGACCTTCGATCTGACGCTGGTACCCTATCTGTGGGTCGATGGTCCCGATCATTCCGTATTGTCCGCGATAGAAGGAATCACGCCGGAATCCGAACTGATGCGGCCGACCCGGGATCTGCTGCCGGTGAGCGACTTCCAGTTGACGGTGCACGCGCCGGTCTGGACTTCTGTGGATCCCGTATCCGATAACGTTGGTGTTCTCGGACCCGAATTGGAGGCCATCCATGCCCTGGAAGGAGAGACGGGCTACTACATGGGCATCTTCAGACTGGCCGGGCCGCAGGGCGGACTACTGGGGATAGCTCTAGGCATACCCAGCTATTTGAGTCTGTCCGTCCTGGATCCCTACGTCATTGCACATGAGCTGGGACACAACCTGAATCTCTTTCATGCTCCATGCGGCGGCGCCGCCGGCCCCGATCCATTCTTCCCCTATGAAGATGGATCCATTGGGGTATCCGGATACGATATGATGAGTGAATCCCTGGTGAGTCCCCAGACCTGGGACCTGATGAGTTACTGCGAGCCGATGTGGATCAGCGACTACTCTTTTTCCAGGGCGCTGACCCACCGCATGGCGTTAGGCGCCGTGATCCCACCGGCTTTTGCGGCCGCAACGAAGGGACTGCTGCTCTGGGGCGGTCTTGACCAGGCCGGGGAACTCACCCTCGAGCCCGCCTTCGTTGTCGAAGCGCCGCTAAAGCTGCCGGAAGCCGACGGCCCGTATACCCTTACAGGAGAGCGCGAAGACGGCAGCACGCTGTTCTCTTTATCCTTCGCCATTTCGGAATATGCCGATACCGAGGGCGGCTCCTTCGCTTTCGTTCTGCCCGTGCGGGAGTCCTGGCCCGGAAACCTGTATCGTGTAACGATTTCCGGTCCCGGAGGTTATGCCTCGGTCGACGGAGACGGGGACCGTTACATGGCGCTCATGCGGGACGAAGTAACGGGCGAGGTGAGAGGCATCTTCAGAGACTGGCCGGACCCGTCGGACACCTCGACGGCAGGCCGGCGCATCCCGCCTGAACCCGGTATGGAGATCACCGTCAGCGGCGGTGTTCCGGATCGGGATTCGTGGTAGCCTCTTTTACTTTTTCCAATAAAAAACACGAGCACTACCCGGTGATCTCCGACTAAAACGATATAGCGGTCGGTTGTTCATCCATATTCACGGCCCACCAGGAGCCGGAAGATGACCGGAATGTCCCGGGAGAACTGGGCCTTTGGCGCGCAGATCGTATCAGCCATAGGCATCCTCGTTATCGCAGTCGTCACCTTCATCAATCAGTCCAACAAGGAATTCCGGGACGAGATTAGGACCGAGCTGACCGGATTGCGTACGGAACTCACCTCGATACGTTCCGAAATCCACGACATGAATACACGCCTGGGCCACATCGAAGGTTACCTGCGTGTGTCCGGAAACGAATAAATGAGGATCCCTGCTATCGGCACTTCTTGAAATGCGGGATGAATGCCGAAAACTGAATGAAGATCAGTCAAAATATTGAGGGTTAAGAAATGGGTGAAAACTGTAAGAGAGATTGGTCATGGACTCCGATTGTTACAATGGCCGGAATGCATGTAATGATGACTGGTATCATTGTTACGATCATGCTCTACTTGAATAGTGGTCTTGGAAACAGGATGCTGTCGATAGAAGAGAGATTACGAGAATTGATTGAAGATGTATCAAGCATCGAGACAAAACTTGATGAGAGAACGCAAGAATCGTATAAGTAGCATTCTTTCAGGACGGATCGTTTCATGGAAATCGCTCAACTGGTCGTAACGCCGGCTTTCTTGTTTGGTGCATTTATCTTCTTTTGGCGAGCGTCCAAATCGGGACGAATCGAACTGGAGAACCGGCTGGTCGCGCGAATGGATCGCATGGAAGATAGGTTGGAAGCGCGTATCGTTGCGTCGGAGAACAAATTGGAAGCGCGAATTGTCACTTTGGAAGACTAGGTGGAAGCGCAAATCATTGCGCTGGAAAGCAAGATCGACGGGGTAGAGACCAGGATCGACGAAGTAAGCGGATACTTCAAATACAAGGCCGACGCGAAAAGGTAAACCCGTCCCTTCCAATCATGCCATCCTATGCTCAGGACTACCCGGTCCGCACCACCAGCGTCCGCGCGATCAGGTCGTGAAAGGCCTGCCTGCGCTGGGTCAAGACCGCGGCGAGATAGCCCGGCCAGAGGATGGGGAGGCACTTGGGGATGGCTCTGAGCGCGGTGCGGCCGAAAGTGGGCGTGTGTCCCTCGGCGTCGGCCACCCGGATGCCGAGGATCATCTTGCCCAGGGTGGCGCCTTTGGCCGAACTCTCCATGGCCGCGTAGTAGAACCACGGCATGAGCAACTGGAACGCGCTCATCAGGTGTAAGGTTGCCGGGTCCGACAAGACGCCCGTATATTCGGCCGCCAGCGCGATCACCCAGGAAGCAGCGGTGACAAGTGCCAGGTCGATGGCGAAGGCGCCGATTCGCTGGAGGTGGCCGGCATAGTCTTCGGACAGGGAGTAGCCTGAAATGAAGGTCACGGCCGGGCGGGTCCTCCGTCGGGCGTCCTGGCCTGCGTCCAGTTGATGATTTCGTCCTCGCAGGGATAGCGGGCGGCCAGCTTTTCGTCCACGTCGATGCCTAGCCCCGGACGGTCGTTGGGATACATGTAGCCGCCGCGTACTTCGGGCGTGCCGGGGAAGATCTCGTACACCAGGTCGCCAAAGCGGCACCATTCCTGGATGCCGAAATTCGGCGCCCACAGGTCGAGGTGCAGGTTGGCGGCGTGGCCCACCGGGGAGACGTCGCCCGGCCCGTGCCACGCCGTGCGGATGCCGTACATGGCAGCCATGGCCGCGACGTTGCGGGCCGGCGTGATTCCGCCCATCTGGCTGACGTGCATGCGCAGGAAGTCAATGCGCCGTCCCTCGATCAGGGGCAGCCATTCGGCGGGATTGTTGAAGAGTTCCCCCATGGCAATGGGCGTGGTCGAGGTCTGCCGCATGCGGCGGAACCATTCGTTGTCCTCGGGGGCCAAGGCGTCTTCGAGGAAGTAGAGGTTGTAGGGTTCGAGCTGCTTCGCGAAGACGATGGCGTCGGCGGGCGTGAGCCGCTCGTGGACGTCGTGGAGCAGTTCCACCTCGTCGCCCACGGCCGTGCGCAGGTGCTCAAACATCTTGAGTGTGCGGCGCATGTAGCTCCGCGGATCGAAATAGTCGCCGGGTTTCGCGCCATCGGGCGGAGTGACCCGCGGTTTTGTGCCCCCGTATCCGCCGATCTGGCAGCGGACGTGGCGATAGTCCTGCGCCATGTACCGCTGTACGTTCTCCGCCACTTCTTCAGGTGATGCGCCATCGGCGTGGACATAGGTGTCCGCCGCCTCACGACACTTTCCGCCGAGGAGCTGGTACACGGGCATGCCCGCCCGCTTGCCCTTGATGTCCCACAGCGCCTGGTCCATGCCGGATATGGCGTTGTTCAGGACCGGTCCGTTGCGCCAGTACCCGTTCACCATGGCCGTCTGCCACAGGTCTTCGATATCGTCCACGTTCTTTCCGAGAAGGAAGAGACGCAGGTGGTGTTCGATGGCCGCGTGGACGGCCCGGAACCGCTGGGTGAAGGTCGCGCACCCCAGGCCGTACAGGCCGGGTTCCGAGGTCAGTATCTTCACGACGATCAGGCGAGCGCCGGCGGGCTGGGTCAGGATGGTCTTCACATCGGTAATGGTCACGGGCATGGTTGTTTCCTGGACAAAATGGATGCGCGGTTCACTTCGGGCTCGCGCCAGGGTCGCGTCGGCAGCGCCCCGAACGCTTCTAGAAGGCGCCCCCGAAGAAGACGGCGTTGAGGAACAGGCCGTTCGTGCCGTACCAGAAGGCCCGGAAATTGGGGTTGTCTGCAAAGAGCACGACGGCGCCGTTCCCCAGCCTCCGGGCGATCAGCGCGGCCGTGTTCGCCAGTTCGGCGTGACGCTTCGGCGAGATGTAGCCGCTTAGCAGCGGTGACGACGCGTACCGGGCCACCGTGGCCCCGGGTGTCGCCGACGGCTCGAAGAAGATCTCGTGGTTTCGGAACAGGGGCGTTACGCCGCCGTACCCGAAGGCGAGCGGATGGGTGGTGTCCAGCGCCGCCGCGAATATGGCGCCGCCGATACGCTGCGCGCCTCGCGTGGCCGAAACGTCCTCGTAGGGAATATCGAGCGTATCGGGTGAAATGGGGCTCAGGCTTTCGTCGATCACCTCCTTCTGGATGAGCCACCTGGCGGCGTTCTTCCAGGCGACGAGCGTGCCCCCGTTCCGCACCCATTCCTTGAGCCGGTTCACGTCTTCCGTCTCCAGGTCGTAGCTGCCCATGGCCATGACCAGGGTCGTATAGCGATTCAGGTCGAGCCCGGCGAATCCGTCCGCGTCGACCAGTGAGACGGGAATGCCGAACCGCTCATTCAGGAGGTGCCAGGTCTCGCCGACCTCATAGGCCCGGGTACCGGGACCGGAGAGCAGCGCGATCTCCGGTTTGACCAGTACCGGAGAGCCGGGGCCGCCCAGGTCGCCGCCCGAGGGCGTCAGGCCCGTGTCCGTGCCGTAAACGATGACGTGGTCTTCCGCCACGATCTGCTCGATCAACGCGCGCACCCGCGCGGCGGTCACAGCGGACGCGGCGTCGCGTTGGGCGACGGGGATGATGATCGTGCCCCGGTCGAAAGTCCTTTCTGTGCCGCCCGGTTCGCCCGATCCGCCCAGGACACCCGGTCCGCTTAGGCCGTCCGTGGCGAGTGTAAAGGGCTTGCGTGCCACCCGAGGCCGGATGCCCGCGTCCAGTATCCGGTAGAGCGCGCGCGGCGCGAAGTACCGGTCCCATTCCATCAGGTAGGCGTAGGATCCGTGGCCGCCGATCAGTTCGCCGCCGTCGAACGCGGCTTCGGTGATTTCCGCACCGGCCAGATCGTCGGAGTAACGGCGCAGTTCACCGCTCGGAACGCCCATGGCCAGGGGCAGGGTCCAGGCCGAGACGTCGTAGAAGAGGGAGTCCGTGAAGGTCGTGACCCGCTCCATCGAGGCCTTGATCAACCGCGTCTGCCTCTGGTCCATGGGGATGATGACTGCCTCGCCCGCGCGGAAGGTACGCCCGCCCGCTTCCACGGTCCGGGCGAGCTCATAGACCCGGATCCGGTGGCGGAGCAGCATCTGCAGGAGGGCCTGCGTGCGCGTTCTCGAATCGCCGAGATCGAGGATGTAGGCCTTGACGGGGTTTTGCCGGGCCGCTTCGGCCGCCGACGCGTAGAAATCATGCTGGTGGGTGAGCAGCTCTGTCCGCAGGGCCAGACTGCCGGCCAGGGTCGACATGGAGGTGGCGAACTGGTTCCGGATCGTGAAGGGGTAGGTCAGGACCCCGTCGTTCGTCATCCGTTCCAGCGCCCGGGACGAGGCCTGCTCGAAGAGGATGCCGATGGCGCCGTTCACGTCCGGAAAGGTGGAGCCCTTGCCGTAGAAGAAGTCGTCGAAAGTCTCCCGGGAGTAGTACAGCGAGCCGTGGCGGTCGAGCCACTCGGCATGGTGCTCCGCGAGTGCCGCCGTAAGTTCGAACGTCCGCTCCGGCGTGTTCGGGTTGTTCCGGCTCGGGATGCCGGGCTGGAAGAAATAGGTCGCGTTGCTGCCCATTTCGTGGACGTCGGTCAGCACCTGGGCGCGCCAGTGATGAAACAGGTCCACCCGGCCCTGCGAAGAAGGGTGCTGCGCCACGAGCCAGTCCCGATTCAGGTCGAACCAGTAGTGGTTGGTCCGCCCGCCCGGCCAAGGTTCCACGTGCTCCCGGTCCTGGCCGTCCCGCGTGGCGACCCGGCCCCGGTTGGCGTTGGCCCAGTTGACGAAACGGTCCCGCCCGTCCGGGTTGTAGTTGGGGTCCAGGATGATCACGGTGCGGTCCAGCAGGCCGTCCACGGCCGGTCCCGATCCCGCGGCCAGGTGGTAGAGGACCAGCATGGCCGCCTCGGGACCGCTGGCCTCGTTGCCGTGCACCCCGTAGCCCATGTGGACGACGACGGGCATGGTTTCGATCATGGCGTCGGACACCTCGCCGGGCGCGTCGGACAGCCGGTGGTTGGCCATCCGGATCTGTTCCAGCCGTGCATGGTTGGTCGGCGAGGTCACCACGGCGTGGAGCAGATGGCGTCCCTCGTAGGTGGCGCCGTGGCGGTTCACCACGACGCGGTTCGATGCTTCGGCCACGGCCCGGTAGTACGCGGCCACGAGGTGGGAACGCGTATGCGTCGCACCCACGACGTGTCCGATGACCGATTCGGGGCGGGGGATGTCCGCATCGTATGCGTCGACGCCCGGTACGCGGACCTCCATGGCGAAAGGGAGATCCTGCGCCCGGACGGTTCCGGTAACGAGGACGAGCGCAACAACCAGCAAGCACAGCGGACGGACTCGGATCATGACTTTTCCCGATCTGGATATGAACCTGGACGAATCGATATTACGGGGTAAATGTAACCGCCAAGATACAGGTGGGGTATTCCCGGATCAAGGGTAATCCGCCCGTCAGATTGCCCTTGACGCGGGCCCGGTCGACCGCGCAAATTGAGTGTCCGGCTTCCGGTTTCAACCACCTGAACATTCCTCTCGGTCGGGATCTGGTCCATACGGAGGTAGCCGTGCGCATTCTGGTGATCGGCAGCGGCCTGATGGGCCCCGCGGCGGCGTACAACGCCATGTTGGACGAAGCGGTGGAGCGCGTAACGGTCTGCGATCTCAGTGGCGACCAGCTCGATGCTTGCCGCGACACGCTGCGGGACAAGCCGGGCGCGGACAAGGTCGTGTACCGCAGGCTGGACATGGGCGACCGGGCCGAGACCATCGCGGTGATGAAGGATCACGCGGCGGGCGTGGCGGCCCTGCCCAGGGACGCGAGCATGACGGCTTTTCCCCTCGCCCTCGAAGCGGGCATGCCGTACATGGACCTCACCCGCCTGGACCTTGCCGGCATGCCCCGGGAGGATCTCGATGCCATGAGGTCGCGCTTTTCCGATTCACCGGGTTTTGTCATCCTGGGTTGCGGGCTGGAGCCGGGACTTACCGAGATCGTGTCCCGCCGCCTGGCGGAGCAGCTCGACCGGACGGATGAACTGCACATCCAGTGCGGAGGCATACCGGCGCGGCCCGAGCCGCCCCTGGGGTACAAGATCGTCTTCGGCGGCGAGCGCCTGCCCCTGCGTGAATCCACGGCCCGGATGGTGCGGGACGGACGTCTCGTGGACGTCCCCCGCTACTCCGACCCGGAACCGGTTTCCTTCAGCAGCGTGGGTGACTGCGAAGCCTGGCACGAGGGGTTCTTCCCGTGGCTCCTCGAGTTGGAAGTGCTGAAGGGCCTGCGCACCGGCACGCAGAAGACCGTCCGCTGGCCGGGGTACTCCGCTCGGGTTACCGTGCTGCGGGAACTGGGCCTGCTGAGCGAGGAACCGGTGGACGTGGACGGCGTCAGTGTGATCCCCAAGCACGTGGTGGACGCCGTGCTCTTGCCCCGGGTGAAAATGACCCCGGAGGACCGGGACATCACGACGTTCCGCGTCACCGCGATCGGCGAGAAGGACGGCCGGCCCGCCACGCGTGCGGCCGAGATGATCGATCGGTACGACGAAGAGACGGGATTTACCTCCATGGCGCGGACCACGGCCTTCACCGCGGCCATCGGCGCGCGGATGACGGCCCGGGGAGACCTGCCCCATCCCGGCCGGCCCTTTGTTACCCCCGAGCAGGCGATTTACGGGAACTGTTTCGATACGATGATCGACGAGCTCGACCGGATGGGCGTGAGGTTCAGGATAAGCGGAAGCTGAGGCGACACGGCGCGTACCGGGCCGGGAGACCTGCTGTGGGCCATGGGGCCAGTCGCGGTACGGGACGCCTGTCGCGCTATGGGATGCCTGTCTCGGTACGAAAGGCCGCGGTACGGGAGGAACTCGCGTGAATAAAATCGACGGGAAGCAACCTGCGGCACCCGGGAAGAAAACGAAGAAGAAAAAGCTGGGCCAAAAGCACTACGAGAAGGAACTTGCGCGGCTTC